>JAACZX010000159.1 GCA_009996555.1 Chitinophagaceae bacterium
GTAACGATGTATTGCTCGGCAGCAAATCATTCAGCATTGAAGAGTTTGTTCCCGATCGTATTAAAGTGAACACACAGCTCAGCAAAGAGTTTTTAACGGTAGGCGATTCTGCTTCGCTGCGCATCAATGCCAGCAATTTCTTTGGCCCGCCGGCAGCCAACCGTAAATACGAAACAGAGGTTCAGTTCAAACAGGCTTATTTCTCGCCGGCAAAGTATAATGGTTATGATTTTTCGTTGCGCAATCAAACATCCTTCTTTGATAAAGTGCTGAAAGAAGGTACTACCGATGCAAATGGTAATGCAACAGAGGGTGTAAGCGTTCCATCACTATACAACAACCTGGGTTTACTGCAGGTAGATATTTACACAACGGTATTTGATGAAACAGGACGGCCTGTAAGCAAACTAACCAAAGCAAATGTATTTACGCAAAAAGTATTTTATGGTTTAGGTGGCGATGGATATTATTATTATCCATTGAACCAGGGCATCCGTTTTCCGCTGATTGCTTTAAACAAAGATGAAAAACTGGTGAATGCACAGGCTCGTGTATTAGTGATCAAACATGAATACAGAACAGTGTTAAGCAAAAGCGGTTCTTATTTCCGTTACGAATCGCAAAAAGAAGAGAAGCGGATGAAAGAAGATGTGGTTACAGTTGCGGGCGAACAAACGAATTACACATTTGTGCCACGCCAGCCCGGTGATTATGAAATTCGCATTTATGCACCCAATGCAGAAACATACGTAAGCCGCCGGTTTTACAGCTATGGTGGATGGGGTGCCGATAACAGTTCGTTTGAAGTAAACACTGAAGGACAGATTGATATTGAAACCGATAAAAAAGAATATGCAACGGGTGAAAAAGCGAAGCTGTTATTCAAAACACCTTTCAGCGGCCGCATGCTGGTAACACTTGAAACCGATCATGTGGTATCGCATCAGTATATAACTGTTGAAAATCGTTCCGCATCAATTGATATACCGTTAACAGCAGAACATTTACCCAATGTATTTGTTACTGCCACACTCATCAAGCCACATAGTATGAGTGACATACCATTAACAGTGGCACATGGTTATCAATCCATCAAAGTGGATGAAAAAAGCAGGAAGATCGATGTAAAGATCACTGCCAGTAAATCAACACGAAGCCGCACACAGCAAAAAGTAAAAGTAAAAGCAGCGCCAGGCAGTTATGTTACACTGGCAGCAGTTGATAACGGTGTGTTGCAGGTAAGCAATATGAAAACGCCTGATCCTTATAACTACTTCTACCAGAAAAAAGAACTGGGTGTATTTGCTTATGATCTTTATCCCTTACTCTTTCCTGAGTTGCGTGCACGCATGAGCAGCACCGGTGGCGATGGTGCCGATATGGAAAAGCGAAACAACCCAATGCCCAACAAACGTGTGCAGATCGTTAGTTACTGGAGTGGTGTGCAAAAAGCAAATGGCAGTGGCGAAGCTGAGTTTGAATTTAATATACCACAGTTCAGTGGTGAAATACGTTTAATGGCAGTTGCATATAAAAACGAGCAGTTTGGTGCAAGTGAAGAAAATATGACCGTTGCAGATCCGGTTGTGATCAGCGCAGGTATTCCACGCTTTTTAAGTCCGGGCGATACCGTGCTTGTTCCTGTTACACTCAGCAACACCACAAAAAATGCAGCAAATGCTTCTGTGAAAATGAGTGTGAGCGGACCTATGCAGGTGGTGGGTGTAAACAGCCAGGTTGCACCTGTTGCTGCCAACTCCGAAAGCAAAGCGGTGTTTCGTGTAGTGGCACAACAACGCATCGACTCAGGCCGTATTCGTATTGAAGTAAAAGCAATGGGTGAAACATTTGTTGATGAAACCGCCATCACTATTCGTCCTCCATCCACTTTACAGAAAGAAAGTGGCAGCGGCAGCATCACAGGTGGTGCTGCACAAAACATCAGCATTCCTGTTAACAGGTTTATGCAGGGCAGTACCGATTATCAGCTCATCGTAAGCAAATCGCCTGCATTGGAATTAGGTGATCAGTTGAAATACCTTGTACAATATCCTTATGGTTGTACTGAACAAACAGTATCGGCAGCGTTTCCTCAATTGTATTTTGGTGATATGGCCGATCAGCTGAAACAAAACAAAGGAGCTGCTTCCACTTCGGTTGCAAACATTAATGAAGCTATCCGTAAAATAAAAATGCGTCAGTTGTATAACGGAGCTGTTACGATGTGGGATGATGAAGGAAGCGCCAACTGGTGGACCACTGTTTATGCTGCACACTTTTTACTGGAAGCCCGCAAAGCAGGATACGATGTAGATAACAGTCTTCTTGAAACAATGATGGGTTACCTCATCACACGGTTGAAAACAAAAGAAACCATCGATTATTATTACAACCGCACACAGAAAAAGAAAATTGCACCAAAAGAAGTAGCGTATAGTTTATATGTGCTGGCATTGGGCAATCGTTCGCAGATAAGTGTGATGAATTATTACAAAGCCAATTCATCATTACTTGCACTCGACAGCCGCTACCTGCTCTCGGCTGCTTATGCTGTAAGTGGCGATAAGAAAAGTTATGTGGCTTTGTTGCCTGCAGCTTTCAGTGGCGAGTTAAGTGTTGCACAAACCGGAGGAAGTTTTTACAGTGATGTGCGTGATGAAGCTATTGCACTCAACACACTGGTTGATGTTGATCCGGGTAATGCACAAATTCCGTTGATGGCACGGCATGTAACACAATATCTGAAAGAACGCCGCTGGCTCAGTACACAGGAGCGTGCATTTGGATTTTTAGCTATTGGCAAACTTGCACGCAATGCAGCTAAGAGCACCGTTACTGCCGATATAAAAGTGAATGGTAAAACAGCAGGCAAGTTAAATGGTAATGACCTGAAGTTAACGGCTAAACAATTGGGTGGTGCCAATGTGGAAGTTGTAACAAAAGGAACAGGACGTTTATATTATTACTGGGTAGCCGAAGGCATCAGCGCTACAGGTGATTATAAAGAAGAAGACAGTTACCTGAAAGTGAGGCGACAGTTTTACAATCGCTATGGCCAGCAATTCCCTGGCAACAGTTTCCGGCAAAACGAGTTGATCATTGTAAAAGTAACCGTTGAAAAAAGTTTTGCTACGTCTGTTGAAAATGTGGTGCTCACCGATTTGTTGCCTGCCGGTTTTGAAATTGAAAACCCACGCACCAAAGAATTACCGGGCATGGATTGGATAAGAGACGGATTAATACCAACAGCATTGGATGTGCGTGACGACAGGATTCATTTCTTTGTGGATCTTACAAGCGGCAGACAAAGTTATTATTATGCAGTGCGGGCAGTATCACCCGGCATTTACCGCATGGGACCTGTTAGTGCCGATGCTATGTACAATGGTGAGTACCATTCTTATCATGGTGCAGGTGTGGTGAATATTATACAATAAATAAAAAACCTCCGGGGTTTTTGAAAACCCCGGAGGTTTTTATCCTTCCTTCACCAACAACAGCGGTGACTAAGGAACAATTCAAAAAAGTGGTTAGATCTTTTCGTTCAGTAAATCTTTGAAGCGCTGTTTATTTATCGCCTTGCTTTGATAAACTATGAAATTCTTGCTTTGCCGAACACGGATTCCAGTAATAGATTCGTATTCTTCGATTGCATTTTCGTCAATTTGAATTACTCCCGTACCAAACACATGTCGATTGTGGCCATTTTTCTTTACTCCTGTTATCCAGTAAATTTCTCCAGTTTCGATATCACTACATCCACCATGTCCATTTCCGTTGAAAGCTTTATCATCGAAATAAATTGTTTTTCCGGTTTTCGAAAGTTCGACAAAACCAATCCATGCTGGACCATCATCGGAATAACCAGACTTCAATTCAATATATTTCAACTCTCGTTTCATCAATTCTAAATAAAGTCTCGTTTTTTTTTAAAAGGCTTTTCACTTATATAGTTCTCTTACACCAATTCTTTTTCCATATACACCACACCATCCAGCGGATTGTCGTAGTACGATGTTGTTTCAACAAAACCATATTGTTTGTACAGTCCAATTGCCGGCTGCAGTTTTTCCAGTGTGTCGAGTTTCATTTTGGTATAACCCAGTGTTTGCGCATCTTTAATGAGTTGCTCCACCAGCACTTTACCAATTTTATGTTTTCTGTAAAACGGTTTCACATACAGGCGTTTCATTTCGCAGGTTCTGCTGAGCGGAGCCGAAGCATCCTTTATAGGTTGCAAAGCCACACAACCGGCTATTTCGTTATTCCATTTTGCCAGGTAAATGACGCCTTTGGGCGGTCCGTATTTTTTTAAGGGATTCTTCAGTTCCTCTTCAAATGTCTGAAAGCATAAATCTTCATCCAGCTCCATCTCATATTCCCGAAACAGTTTCCTTACCTCGTCCAGCAACCAACCTTCCTGCTGTATATAAATTAACTCCGTCATTTTTTAATTACCTTAACTGCAAACTTACAACCTTCACTGTTTATGTTACTGCGAAAAATTCTTTTATTATTGTTATTTCCTTCTTTCCTGTGTGCACAGCAATACAAAAAATTACATAAACAGGCAGTGCTGGTGGATACACATAATGATATTCCATCATCTGCCATTGAAAAGAAGGTAGCTTTCGATTCTGATCTCAAAGGAAAAACGCATTCTGATCTGAATCGTATGTTTAGTGGTGGTGTAAAAGGACAGATGTTTTCGATCTTTTGCGGTGGCGAACAAAAAGAGCCTTACGCTTTTGCCAATCAGGAAATGGACAGCGTTTATGCATGGGTGCAACGCAATCCATCAAAAATGATGTTGGTATATAACCCTGGCGATTTTAAAAAAGCCATCAAGGAAAAAAAGTTGGCTACGATGTTTGGAGTTGAAGGCGGGCACATGATTGAAAATGACCTTGCAAAACTGGATGCATTGTACAAAAGAGGCATGCGTTACATGACCATTACCTGGAATAATTCAACGCCCTGGGCAACAAGTGCAGCCGATGAAACAACCCCGGGCGGTGCTGTTAACAGTGAAGGAAAAAAAGGTTTGACTGAATTTGGTAAGCAGGTAATTAAACGCATGAATGAATTGGGTGTGATGGTTGATATTAGTCATGTTGGCGAACAAACATTCTGGGATATTACTAAGATCAGTACCAAACCCATTATTGCATCGCATAGCTGTGTATGGAATCTTTGCCCGCATAGAAGAAACTTAAAAGACGAACAGATCAAAGCCATTGCAAAAAGCGGCGGCGTGATCTTCCTTAATTTCTACGGAGGCTTTATTGATAGTACCTATGAAGCAAAACGTGATGGACTTTTGAAGCAGTATCAGCCGGAGATTGATTCACTCATAAAAACAAATATGCAGCCCGATTATGCACGCATTATTACTGCAGAAAAATATAAAGACCGACTGTTGAACATTCGTCCGTCTTTATCGGTACTCATCGACCATCTTGATTATATCGTAAAGTTAGTTGGTGTTGATCATGTAGGTATGGGTAGTGATTTTGATGGTATTGAAGTACCGCCACGTGAGCTGAATGGTGTGGAAGATTATCCGCTCATTACAAAAGCATTGTTGGAAAGAGGTTACAGTAAAAAAGATATTCGTAAAATATTGGGAGGAAATTTTATGCGTGTGTTTGAAGCGAATATGAAGAATGCTGTACAGCAGTAAACCTATCAATTATTTGGTTGCTGAAGTGCGCCACTCCTGCGGTGTTACTCCAAACTCCTGTTTAAATACTCTTGCAAAATAACCGGGATCGTTATAACCACAATCCAAAGCGATAGCTGCAATGCTTAATGCCGGATCGGCTAACAATTCCTTTGCTTTATTTAAACGGATGATGCGGATAAATTTATTGGGCGAACAACCTGTAAGTGCTTCCAGTTTGCGGTGCAGTTGCGAATGA
>JAACZX010000015.1 GCA_009996555.1 Chitinophagaceae bacterium
TTCCTTTGTTAACCAACTGGGCGACACGATTACCAATAACAACGTAGCAGGTAAAGTGCAGGTGGTAGAGTTCTTTTTTACAACATGCACCGGCATTTGCCCGAAAATGAACACCAACATGGCAGTAATAGCAAAGGATTTTGCCGATGAAGAGGATTTTATGATCCTGAGTCATACAGTTGATCCGGAGAAAGATTCTGTTGCCCGGTTAAAACATTATGCCGATTCAATGAAGATCGATCCGGCCAAGTGGATGCTGTTAACCGGAACAAAAGAAAAACTGTATGAAGCTGCCCGCAAAAGTTATTTACTCGATGATCAGAAGAATGGTCTTGATCCCATTGCAGATCAGTTCATTCATACACAGCTTTTTGCATTGGTTGATAAAAACGGCAGGCTGCGTGGTATTTACGACGGACTTGATAAAAAAGAATTAGCAAAACTAAATGAAGATATTTCACTGGTACTGAAAGAAGGTTATAATGGCCCCCGTTTTGTGAACGGAATTTTTCAGAACAACCCTAATTAAGTAAATTACAGTATGAGCGAAGCAATCAAAGATTTGCTGAAAAAAAACCACATGAGTGTAACCGACAGCCGGTTGCAGATACTGGACATGTTCTATCATGCACCGGGGGCGCTTGCACATGCTGATATTGAAAAGAAAGCCAGCGATAAAATTGACCGTGTAACCATTTACCGTACGCTGCAAACATTTGAAGAAAAAGGTATCATACACACCATTCCTACTTCCGATAACTCGGTGAAGTATGCACTGTGCAAAGACCGTTGTGAAGAAGGACATCACCACGATAACCATGTACACTTTATTTGCGACCAGTGTGGTAAAACCATTTGCCTGGATGATGTATTGGTGCCTGAAGTAAAACTTCCAAAAGGATTTCAACCAGACCGCAGCAATATGGTGGTGAATGGGTTTTGCAGTGATTGCAGAAGCTGAGCTAAGGGATAAAAAAAGAGAAAGAGTTGAAAGAGAAGTATTCACTATACTTCTCTTTTTTATTTTCCAGTTGTTTTCATCAATCGTGAAATAGCACCTTCCTCTTCCCTCCTTTAACTCTTAGCTAAAATAAAAATGCCCTCCCGTAGAAACGGCAGGACATGATTAATGTTCTGATTTAGCAGTGCAAATATCGGTATTAATTATTTAAGATCATCCATTTCAGTTTTTACAAAATCCATGAGTGTTTTAATGTGGTTGGGGGAGAAGTCAAACTTCAGCCCAGCTGCTTCATACAATTGGGGCAATGTTTTGGTGCCGCCCAGGCTCAGTGCGTTGATGTAGTTCTGCAAGGCCTGTTGCTGGTTTTGCTTGAACTGCATCCATAAACCAATGGCGCCGAGTTGTGCAATGCCATACTCAATATAGTAGAAAGGCACTTCAAACAGGTGCAGCTGGCGTTGCCATTCAAACGGGCGGAAGTGCTCAAGTCCGGTGTAATCAATCAAACCTGTACTGTATTCATTTGCCAGTGCCATCCATTTGGCGCCACGTTCTTCGGCAGTGTGTGCAGGATTTTCGTAGATCCAGTGCTGGAAAGCATCAATACGTGCAATCCACGGTAAAATGGTGAGTACACGTTCCAGTTGTTTGAATCTTGCACGGCGCAATTCCTCTTTATCAGTAAAGAAAATATGCCAATGCTCCATGCTGAACAGTTCCATTGCCATGCTTGCTACTTCGGCAATTTCAGCGCCATATTCTTTAAACCCGGTCAATTCAAGATCATGTGTAAGGAATGAATGAACGGCATGACCACCTTCGTGAACCATGGTGGTTACATCATCCAGCGTACCTGCTGCATTCATAAAAATGAATGGTGCACCTGTTTCGGCTAACGGCATATTGTAACCGCCGGGAGCTTTTCCTTTGCGGCTGTCGAGATCAAAACGTTTCAGTTCACGCATTTTGCGTAAGCAATCAGCAAAAAAGGGATTTAACTCTTCAAAGCATTCAATGGTTTTTTCCGTCAGCTCTGTTCCATTTGTAAACGGCTGCAGTGGTTGTATTCCTTCCGGCTCAGCTTCCATATCCCATGGGCGGAGCTGATCAATACCAATTGCCTTACTATGTTCTTCATAAATGATCTTCACCAGCGGTACCACATGCTGCTTCACAGCCTCATGAAAATTGAAACAGTCCTGTGCGGTATAATCAAAACGGCCCAGCTCTTTAAATTTATAATCACGGTAGTTACCGAAGTCTGCATTTAACGCCAGCTGATGACGTTTTTCCACCAGCTTTCCAAACAGCTCACTCAGTGCTTCACGATCCCGGTAACGGCGGTTCTGCACTTTCAGATACACTTCTTCACGCAGGCTGCGGTCGGGGCTTTCTAAAAATTTAGCGGCCTGTTGTAATGTGTATTCTTTACCGCTTACTTCCACCGTCATTTTTCCCGCAATCTGCCCAAACTGCTGTTGCATAACATTCAGCTCAGCCATAATCGGAATATTGGCTTCACGAAACAGGTCGATACTTTTTTTGATGGAACGTATATACGTGAAATATTTATCGGTATCCAGTTCTTTGGTGAATGGGGAATCAACAAGTTTTCGGTTCAGCTTATCGGCATAGGGCTGCATTTTAGGCGCAATTTCCATGTAGAAATAGTTGAAGGCTTCTTCCAGCTGTTTGTTTTCCGTATCACATGTCATGCGCACCTGGCGCCAGCAGGCATCTTCGCTGATCACCGCTTCCAGCTCACTGCTGTTGTGCAGCCACAGCTCCAGATCTGCAATGCTGTTAATGGGTTGTTCCAGCAGTTGTGTAAAATAAGGTTCCAGCGCCTCCCATGTGGTAATGGTAAAATCCTTTGGCAAAAACTTCCGTTCAATTGGTTTTATATCGGCTGAAAGTGTCATATACAAGTGTTTAAATAATGATGCCGGTAAGCAGGTAAGCAGATAAGAAGTTGAACTTCCCGCCTTCCCGACTTACCGGCAATAAAGTAATTTTGTAAGAATTAATCTTCTTTTTTCTTTTTAGGAGCAGCCTTTTTCTTAGGCGCTTCTTCTGCAGGAGCATCTTCTGCTTTTGGCTCAGCTTTCTTTTTTGCTGCTTTTTTTGCAGGTTTCGCCTCTTCTTCTACCACGGCTACTTCTTCCACCGGAGCTTCATCATCCGCAACTGGTTCTGATAATTTTATTTCAATTCCTTTTGCAGAAAGAATACCAAACCATTTCACCATCTTCTTCATATCGCTCACATACACACGTTCAAAGTCCAGGTCGGGATATACTTTCTCAAAATATGCTTTAATCGCTTTTGCATCTTTATCGTCGGGTAATTTACCACCGTCGGCCTGCATAGCTTTAAAAATATCAGTGAGGTTTACGTTATCACGAACGGTGTACACTTCAATACTTTCCAGGTGTGAGAACTGGTGCTGACGTGTAGAGGCAAATTTTGTTGAATTATCGTCGAGTGAACGCACAATAGCACCATCGCTTTTACTGCTGATGAGCTCAAACAAACCGGGCATTCCGGTAACTGCAATTAATTTTCCGTATTCCATAATTTTTAATTCAAGGGTTGCAAGTTAACGGATTTCAACTAACCCCCTTTTAATTTCGGCTGTTAAAAAATGGCTTTTGTAGGCCGTTTGGCTTCCATTCATCATTTATACCTGTAGTACAAACAGGAAAAAACATGGCAGGGCATTGGCACATACTACGAAACTGCCTATATTCGTTCTTATCATATTCATTTCAAAATCCAGCGCTTGCAACAGACAATATCCGAAGTAAATATCAACCGCATCAGCAATAAGCAGGTTGTATCTTTTATCCACGACAATCAGTTGTATCAGTTGAACGATTTTGCTGCGTTGGAGTCTTTCTGTCCTAAATCGAATTGTACCAAATCATTCTACACACACCATAAGACCTTTCACATTCGTGAGCGGGTAGATAAAGTGTGGGAAGCATATAAAACCGTTCATCCGAAACAAGCCTGGTGCAGTGGTATGCTGCAGTTTGGGCTGCAGTACTGCCGCAAAAACAATGCAATTTCTTATATTGATGATGAATATGCCGGCGCCAAAGTGGGCCAGATTGTTCTGATACGTGTAAAAGCATTGGGTGGACTGGCAAAAGTGGCTGTGGGCCACGAAATAACCGGTTTGAATGAAGAAGAAAAATGTCTTGAAACAAGTTATCTCGTAAAAGGTAAGTCGCTGGGCAGTCAACGCATTCAGTTGCGTTCCTGCAAAGATGGTTTTACCGAAATATCGCATCACACCATTTACAAAAGCGGTTCATGGCTGCGTGATAAACTCATTTATCCTTTCTTCCACACCAAAGCCATCCGTGAGTTTCATAATAACATCCGTAAATCATTAGGTATTTCCTGAGATTGTTGCTGCTTTGTTTAAGTTCACTTGGGTGCTATTGTTTATTTTTGGCCCTTTATGGAGCAGGCACATCACAAAATCATCATTATTACAGCACCATCAGGTGCAGGAAAAACATCCATTACCAAACAGTTGATGAAACGTTTTCCTAAACTGTCTTTTTCTATTTCAGCAGCAACCCGTAAGCCAAGAGCACATGAAACAAATGCTGTTGATTACTATTTCATGAGCGTGGAAGCTTTTCAGCAAAAAATACAGGAAGAAGCTTTTGTAGAATGGGAAATGGTGTACGAAGGAAATTATTACGGCACACTTAAAAGTGAAATGCACCGCATCTGGAACAATAACCAGGTGCCTGTGCTTGATATTGATGTAAAAGGTGCCATTCATGTGCAGGACCTTTATCCCAAACAAACACTATCGTTGTTTATTGAACCTCCTTCGATTGATGAATTAAAACGCAGGCTTGAAAGCCGTGGTACAGAAACAGCCGACTCATTACAGGCAAGAGTAAATAAAGCGGCTTACGAAATTTCATTCAAGCATTCATTTCAGCATGTAATTGTGAACGATGATCTTGAAAAAGCTATTGCAGAAGCAACGGCAATTGTTGGCCGCTTTATTGAAGAAGCATAGCCTTATTGTTATTCCTGTTAAAAACACTATTTTTAAGATACATGAATTGGTTTCTGTTAATATGGATCGGGGTAAGCATGTTGTTTCTTGGTTTCTTTGCGGGACTGCAAACTGCTTTTGGTTCACTCAATCGTTTTTCGGTTGAGCTGAAAAAGAAACAAGGCATTGCCAGTGGACGAATCCTTAGTTTTTTTATTGAAAACCAAAGCCGGTTTATTGGTTCTATACTGGTAGGTGTTACACTTTCGCTGGTGATTTTTGTATTACTGGTGAACCGTTTCTTTGATCCTCTTTGGAAACAGGCTCCCACACAAATTCAGAATTCAGCTATCCGTATTATTGTTGAAATCATTACCGCCGGCTTACTTGCTTTGTTGGTGCAGGTAGTATTCAAAGCCATTTTCCGTAAAAAAAGCAATGCCGTTCTTTCCTTCTTTGCACGCATCATCAGTTTTTTCTATAGCCTTTTTGCGCCTGTGGCGTCTTTGTTTGTTGGGCTTGCAGAATGGATCCTGAAATATTTGTTTGATGTGAGAGTGAACGATAAAAAAGAAGCATTCAGCCGTGTTGACCTTGAACATTTTGTACAACAAAGCAAGGATAATAATGATGAAACACAGGACATCAACACAGAGTTGTTTGAAAATGCATTGTCGCTGCCGGGTGTAAAAGTGCGTGAATGTCTTATTCCCCGAAAAGAGATCATTGGAGTAGAATCATCGGCCAGTATTGAAGAAGTAAAACAAAAGTTTGTGGAAACAAAACTGAGCAAGCTGATTGTGTACGAAGGAAACATAGATAACATCCTCGGCTATGTACACCAGCTTGATCTGTTTCGCAAACCTGCTGATATTAAAACGATCCTTTTGCCCATACCTGCTGTGCCCGAAAGCATGGGTCTTACCGACCTCATCAATCAATTTACCAGCGAACGGAAAAGTATTGCCTGGGTGGTGGATGAATTTGGCGGCACCAGTGGTATTGTAACCATGGAAGACCTGCTGGAAGAGATCTTTGGTGAAATACAGGACGAATACGATACCGAAGAATTTGTGGAAAAGCAACTGTCAGAAAACGAATTTATTTTCAGCGGCCGTCTTGAACTGGACTATTTAAGCGAAAAATACAACCTTGAGTTCAAGGAAGAAAGTGATGCTGAAACCTTGTCGGGTTACATTGTTGAACACCATGAAACAATTCCGGTTGCGAAAGAACGCATCATTGTTGATGATTACGAGTTCGATATCCTTTCCGTAAGCGAAACAAGAATTGAAACGGTAAAAATGAAACTTCTCCGCTAATTGCTTTCATTGGTAATAACCGTTACAAAACACTTTTTTCCGCTTATACAAACCCCTGCCATCTACGAAAACTTTATTTTATCTTTTCCAATTCAGTTAACAACAAAACAAGTATTATGAACAAACGTTTCGCATTAGCCTTATCAGCTGTTTGTTTGTTACTGGGCACAGAAATTTCAGCCCAAGCAAAACCAGGAGCACCTGCTCCCGCTGACACAACCAAAAAGGCGCCCCCAAAACCACCCGGCATTGCCGACAAAGTAAAATCAAGTAAAAAACATGCCGGTCTGTTTACCCTTTACCAGGATACGGTAACAGGCAGTGTACAGATGTACATCCGCAAAGACCAGTTGAACAAAGATTTTATTTACCAGAGTTTCTCTATTAGTGGACCTACCAGTTTATTCCTGCATCAAAGCATGCACCGTGCAACACTGGTGTTTAAGATGAAGAAAGCGTATGACAAGATCGAATTCTCAACCGTAAACACCAACTTCTACTACGATCCGAAGAATGCAGTTAGCAAAGCTGCCAATGTGGATGTGGCTGAAGCTGTTTTTTATTCTGACAAATTCAGCATTGAAGATTCAACCGGTTATCTCGTTAGTGTTGATCCATTGTTCCTGAGCGATAAGCTTGATCCGGTAAAGCCGATCATGCCTCCAACCATTCCTCCGGGAGCTGTGTTCAACCTTGGTGGTTATAACCCCACAAAAAGCAAGTACAGCAATATCCGTTCATACCCTAACAACAGCGACGTGGTGGTTGACCTGGCTTATGACAACCCAATGCCATTCAACCAGGGTGGAAAAGATATTACCGATGCACGTTTTGTGCGCATTAAACTCCAGCATTCATTCCTTGAAGTGCCGGTGAACGATTACAAGCCACGTTTTGATGATCCACGTGTTGGTTTCTTTACACAGGAAGTAGATGATCTTACTAATAACGATATCATCAATTACCGTGATGTGATCAACCGCTGGCACCTGAAGAAAAAAGATCCTTCAGCTGCATTAAGCGAACCTGTTGAACCAATCACTTTCTGGATTGAAAACACAACGCCTGTTGAATACCGTGATATTGTAAAAGCTGCTGGTGAGCGTTGGAATGAAGCCTTTGAAAAAGCAGGCTTCAAAAATGCAGTGGTGATGAAGATCATGCCTGAAGATGCTACCTGGGATCCGGCTGACATTCGTTACAATGTGATCCGTTGGGTATCGTCTCCCTATCCTCCTTATGGTGCCATTGGACCCAGCTTTGTCAACCCAAAAACAGGACAGATCCTTGGCAGCGATATTACCATTGAATGGAGAAGTGGTGCTGAAACAGTTTTCTTAGATGTTACTGAAGACAATAAGGGCTACAACATGCAGGAGCTGATGATGGAAAACATGCCATCGCACATGCGCAAGCATTGGGCAAACTGCAGCATTGGTTCTGAACTGGCAAAACAATTCATGGCTGGTTCAACCCTTATTACAACTGCCGGTGCACCGCCTGCTGAAGTAAGAAAAGCACATGAGCAATTCCTGTACTACCTCATCCTGCATGAAATGGGTCACACACTTGGTTTGAACCATAACATGAAAGCCAGCCAAATGCTGAGCCCGGCTGAAGTACACAACACAGCTATTACACAAAAACTGGGCTTACAGGGTTCGGTAATGGATTATCCATCTATCAACATCAACAGCGACAGAACAAAACAAGGTGACTACTATACCATGAAGCCCGGTCCTTATGACCTGTGGGCAATTGAATTTGGTTACCGTGAGTTCCCAGAAGCACAGGAAAAAGACGGACTGGATAAAATTCTCCGCCGCAGCCATGAGCCTTACCTCACATTTGGTAATGATGCTGATGATATGCGTAGCCCCGGCAATGGTATTGACCCCCGTGTAATGATCAACGATTTGACGAATGATATGGTTACTTATGGGGAAGACCGCATCAAATTTGTAAACAGCGCCATGAGCAAGCTGGTAAGCAAATATGCAAAAAGCGATAAGAGCTACCAGGAAGTAATGATCCGTTACAGTGTACTCAACAATCAACGCTTCCAAATGGCAAATGCCATCAGCCGTTATATTGGCGGTGTACAGGTTGACAGAAGCTTCCCCGGCCAAAACAATGGCAGCAAACCATTTGTGATCACACCGGTTGCTTATCAAAAAAGAGCCATGAACTTCCTGGCAACTTATGTATTTGCACCAAATGCGTTTGAAGCAGATCAGCAAGTGCTGCCTTACCTGCAGATACAGCGTCGTGGTTTTAATTTCTTTGGTTCACCCGAAGATCCAAAGCATACTTCACTGGTACAAAACTTCCAGGTAAACATTCTTGCACAACTGCTGCACCCCACTACACTGCGCCGTATCAACAACAGTGCATTGTATGGTAACACGTACAGCGTAGCTGATGTAATGAATGATGTAATGAACGCTGTTTTTAAAGCAGATATTGGTGGTGCTGTAAACGTGTACCGCCAAAACCTGCAGACAGAATTTGTGAAAGGTGCCGTAGGTATTGTTGAAGCAAGAGTTGGTTTCGACAACCCATCAAAAAGCGCAGCTTACAATACTTTGCGTAAAATCAGAACCATGCTTGCAACAGCCGTTTCTCCAAACGAGCAAACAAGGGCTCACCGCAGCATGCTCATCTTTACCATTGACAAAGCTTTGGCGACAAAATAAACAGGTCTTGATCTGTTAAGTGAAAGCGGTCCTTCGGGGCCGCTTTTTTTATGCTGCTGCAAAAGGATGCCTGCCCGGATGGCATGGATTAGCGAAGAAGGTAAAATAATAAGCCCGGCAACCCTTTACGAACTTTTTTTGCTCATTCTTTTCGGGTTACATTTGCAGCTGAAATCATTAACCGTGGCGGAAACAAAATCTGAACGTAGATCCATTATACAACGCATCCGTGGTGCAAGAGGTGAAGAAAAAGCTGAAATGAGTTTTATTGATCACCTTGAAGAACTGCGTTGGCATGTAGTGCGGTCGGTTATTGCTATTATTATTGCTTCATTGATCGTGTTGTTCAACATCGACTATGTGGTGAACAATATTTACATGGGACCTGCGCATAAAGATTTTCTTACTTATCGTTGGCTATGTGATCTTGGCAAATGGATGCATGTTGATGCATTATGTCTTTCTGATTTCAGCATTAAGTTCCAGAGTAATGCCATGACGGAGCAGTTCCTCACTACCTTCACTGTTGGTTTTACCTCCGGTTTTATTCTTGCCTTTCCGTATGTTTTTTGGGAACTCTGGAAATTTATTCGTCCTGCCTTGAGTGATAAAGAACGCAAAGGCACAACGGGAGCAATCTTCTGGATTTCTTCCCTGTTCTTTTTAGGAGTAGCATTTGGTTACTTTGTTCTTACTCCCTTCATGGTTAATTTTTATTCAACCTATTCACTCAGTCCGTTAATTGATTTTCGCCCCACCATCAGCGATTATTTTGAAAACCTCATCTATTTAACGGTAGGTGTTGGTTTGCTGTTTCAATTACCTGTTGTTGTAATGTTGCTCACCAAAGTGGGCATGCTTACGCCCATAACTCTTCGCAAAATCCGCAAGTATGCATTTGTGGTGATTATTATTATGGCGGCCATCATCACCCCGTCAACCGATCCATTCAGTCTTGCACTGGTAACTATTCCGTTATATGGTTTGTATGAATTCAGTATTATGCTGAGTATGCGTATTTACAAAAGACAGATCAAACAGGAAGATATTGAGGAATGGAGCTGAGAATAATGGATAATTTAATAATGAATAATTGATAATAGCTACAACTTAAACAGACACGGTATCTTTGCAGTAATTATCAATTATCGAATTATCAACTATAAATTCTTCGTTTATGCAAATTTTTGATATGACTAAACCCGTTGCCATTGGTTGCGACCATGCAGGGTACGATTATAAAGAAGATCTTATTTCTTTTTTAGAAGGGAAAGGAATTGCATTCAAAGATTTTGGCACTTACTCAAAAGACAGTGTTGATTACCCCGATTTTGCGCATCCTGTAGCATCAGCTGTAGAAAACGGAGAAGCTGCATTTGGCATTTTGCTGTGTGGCAGCGCAAACGGTGTTGCCATTACCGCCAATAAACACCAGGGCATTCGTGCAGGGCTTTGCTGGGGCGAAGAAATAGCACAGCTGGTTCGTGCACACAACAATGCCAACATCATTTGCATTCCTGCACGTTTTGTGCGAGAAGGTGATGCAGAAAGAATGGTAAATACATTTATGACAACTGAGTTTGAAGGTGGCCGCCATGGTGTGCGTGTAAGTAAAATTGCCTGTGCATAGTCTTTGATTTTTATTGACCGGTTCCGGTTGCGAAAGTCTCAAACCATTCATACAACTATCCCGCCAATGGCGGGATTTTCCTTTATATTCGGCATTCAAAAAATTTGAATGCATGAGGACATATCTACTTGCCGCACTCAGTTTGCTGGCACTCTCTGCATCGGCACAAAAGAAAAATAAAACAGCCGAGCAGTTTTCAAAAACAATCACGCAACAGGATCTTAAAACACACCTGTACATTCTTGCCGGACCTGAAATGGAAGGACGGGAAACAGGTACCGAAGGCCAACGCAAAGCTGCTGAATACCTGAAACAACAATTTCAGCGTATTGGCATTGCTCCTGCAAATAATGGCAGTTATGAGCAATTTTATCCTTTGTACAAAGACACACTGAAAGATGCTGCTGTAGCTGTAAACGGAAAAAACTTTGAATTTGGTAAAGACTTTTCTGCAACTGTAAACAGCCTCATCACTTCCCAGCAATTCTTCAGCGAAGTAGTGTACATGAGTAAGATCGATACCACAACCGATATTCGTGGTAAAGCAGTGGTGATTGTAGCAAAAGGCGGGACACAATTGCCCGGCTTTAACGACATCAACAAACTGTACAGCCGTCAACCTGCTGCCATTTTGTTTGTGGTGAACAATATTGATAAAACAGCTTCTCCCCGTGGCGGCCGTCTTTCATACAGTTTATACCGCAACCGTCAAAGCCCAATGGTGATCCGTGTATCGGAAGCAGTGGGTGAAACCATTCTTAAAAATGATTTTGCTGCAGCAAAAGGTCAAACACTTGAAACAAAAACAGTTTCAACTGAACTCATGTTCAACTTCCGCAAGGATATGGAAATTGTACAGGCATCAAACGTGCTGGGTATGATCGAAGGAACAGATAAAAAAGATGAATGGGTAATTGTTTCTGCTCACTACGATCACGTGGGTATCATTAACGGCAAACTCCATCCCGGTGCAGATGATGATGGAAGTGGTACAGTAGGTGTTTTGGAAATTGCTGAGGCATTTGCAAAAGCAAAAGCTGCAGGTAAAGGTCCACGCCGCAGTATTTTATTCTTAGCCGTAAGCGGCGAAGAAAAAGGTTTGTGGGGAAGTGCCTATTATGCAGATCATCCGGTGTTTCCATTGGAAAAAACAAGCATCGACATCAATATTGACATGATCGGTCGTAAAGACGATAACATCAAATCGCTTGATACAAATAATCACGTGTACTTAATTGGTGATGATAAGCTGAGCAGTGAATTGCCACGCTTTGTTGACAGCATCAACAACATGTACATCAAAATTATTACTGATCGTAAATACAACGATCCAAAAGATCCGAACCGTTTATACTACCGCAGCGATCATTACAACTTTGCTGCAAAAGGAGTTCCTATTGTATTCTTCTTTGATGGTATTCATAAAGATTATCATAAACCAAGTGATACACCTGATAAGATCAATTACGATCTGCACGAAAAACGCACAAGGCTTGTATTCTTCCTCACCTGGGATGCAGCCAACCGTAACAATATGTTCGTTAGAGATATTCCGTTGAATGTTCCTCCGAGATAAATCATTGTATTGAGATAAAAACAAACCCCGGCATTAGTGCCGGGGTTTTTGGTTTTTAGCCATTTATCATCAATAATAGTCTGCTTTGAATTTCATTACCAAAACATCATGATAGAAATAAGATCAATAGCTGGGCTGCAATAATCCGTAAGATCATTGTTAACGGATACACTGTTGCGTATGTAACAGAAGCCACTTCATTCTTTGCTAACTGTGTAGAGAAAGCCAAAGCAGGCGGATCGGTACTTGCACCGGAAAGCAAACCACATACTTCAAAAAATGTTTTGCGGAATACATAATGGGCAACCATACCAACGATCAACAATGGCACAATGGTAATAGTCAACCCCATCACGATCCACAGCCATGCATTACCACCACTTAGTGCTGCCTGCAAATTAGCACCACTGCTTAACCCCACACTGGCAAGAAAGAGGCTGATGCCTAACTCACGCAACATTAAATTGGCGCTGTAGGTGGTGTACTGATTCAAATAGAACTTACCCCCATAACGACTCAACAGCAATGCTATAATAAGCGGACCTCCTGCTAATCCAATTTTTACCGGCACAGGCATATTAAAGAAATACATGGGAATACTGCCCAGCAACACACCTGCAACAATGCCAATAAATATTGGTGCAAGATCAGGCACATCCAAACGCTTCAACTGGTTACCAACAGTTTTGGTAACAAGATCAATTCCTTCCTGCGTACCCACTACTTTAACCTGGTCGCCCAGTTGCAGCACAATATCGCCATGCGGTACTATCTCTACTCCTGCACGGCTTAAACGGGTAAGTGTAAAATCATGCTGATGCAAAGCAGCAATATCGCCAAGGCGTTTGTGTGTTACTTCAGTTTGTGTAACAATGATGGTGCGTGAAATCAATTCACTCTTTGGTAATTCTTTCAGGTTCATTCCACTTTCTTCACCAACGATCATCTTCAGCACCTGCAGCTGGTCTTTGTGCGCCACGATCAGCAGTACATCATTTTCTGCAAGATGTGTTTGCGGTGTGGGCGTAATTACTTTTCCTTCGTGAAAAAGCCTTGATACAACAATAGGTTCCTTCAGCAGTTCAAAAATGTTACGCAGCGGTTTGCCCACCAGCTGTTTGTTCTGCATGGTCAGGTGTACCGAAACAGGCTTGTTCGATTTTAATACATCCAGCTTGCGGTGCAGCTCTCTCTCCTTTTCAAGATTTACACGAAACACTTTTTTGAGAATAAGAATAGCCGCAATGATACCAAACACACCAAACGGATAAACCACGGCATAAGCCAGTGTTATAAACGAAGTGTCGCTTGCAGGAAGATGCAGATCTTTTGCCGCCGCCTGCGCCGCACCAAGTCCTGGTGTATTGGTAACTGCACCACTCATAACACCTGTGAGGGTGGTAATGGGTTGCCCCAGCAGGAAGTAAAACAGCACAACAATAAGCACGCCTGTAAAAACAACCAGTGCTGCCAGCCCGTTTGTAACCGCTGCGTTTTTCTTTAAGGAAGAAAAGAAACCCGGCCCCACTTGCAAGCCGATGGAATAAACAAAAAGAATGAGCCCGAACTCTTTTAAAAAATGTTCTGTTTCCTTATTGATATGGATACCGGCATACGAAACAGCCAG
>JAACZX010000160.1 GCA_009996555.1 Chitinophagaceae bacterium
GGTATTGAACCACTGATGCATCTTACGGAAGAGATAAATGTATTGCGTGCAGATGAATTAAAAGGATCAGTTACACGTGAAGCCGGCCTTGAAAATGCAAGCGGTCATAGCGACAAATTTTTTCTTGTGCCGAAAGTCATCAAAAAATAATTCTATATTCAACCCATGCAATCTGTTATTCACCTCGAACAGCTCCGCAAAAGTTATTACCTCGGCAAGCAGGAATTACCTGTGCTGAAAGGCATTGACCTTGATATACACAAAAACGAATTTGTGGCATTGATGGGCCCTTCCGGTTCCGGTAAAAGTACATTGATGAATATTCTCGGCTGCCTTGATACGCTCAGCAGCGGAAGTTATGTGCTCAATGGAAAAGATGTGAGCCGCATGAGTGATAATGACCTGGCTGATATCCGTAACCAGGAGATCGGTTTTGTGTTTCAGCAATTTAACCTGTTGCCCCGTTTATCTGCATTGGAAAATGTGGCTCTGCCGCTGATCTATGCCGGTGTTTCAAAAAAAGAACGCAATGAGCGTGCAATGGAAATGCTGGAAAAAGTAAAGCTTGACGATCGTTATCATCATAAACCAAATGAACTGAGTGGCGGACAAATTCAGCGTGTGGCCATTGCCCGTGCCTTGGTGAATCGTCCATCGATCATCCTGGCCGATGAACCAACGGGAAATCTTGATTCAAAAACTTCGGTCGAGATCATGAACCTGCTTACCGATATTCATCACCTGGGAAATACCGTGGTATTGGTAACGCATGAAGAAGATATTGCAGATTATGCAAAACGCATTGTTCGTTTACGTGATGGCTTAATTGAAAGCGATCGTAAGAAAGAAGGAATGGTTCGTCAGCATTAATTACTTTTCGTATATCTCATTCGTTGTGGAGAGTTTTTCAACTCTCCACTTTTATTTACAACCAATACCTGTCTACTTTTGTTTAACGCAAAAAAGCATTCACTCATGGCACATAAGATCTATACAAAAACCGGCGACCAGGGCAAAACAAGTTTAATTGGCGGAACAAAAGTTCCCAAAAGCCATATACGCATTGAAACCTATGGCACTGTAGATGAACTCAATTCTTACATTGGCCTTGTGAGCGATCATGTGAGTGATGTGCACACAAAAACTGTTCTGAAAGAAATACAGGACCGCCTTTTTACAATTGGTTCATCGCTGGCATGCGATCCTGAGAAAGAACCTAAGATGAAAATTCCTGATTTGAAGGAAAGTGATGTGGAGCTTCTGGAAAAAGAAATGGATAAGATGAATGAAGCAATTCCGCCCATGAAATTCTTTGTGCTGCCCGGAGGTCATGTATCAGTAAGTACTATGCATGTTGCCCGTTGTGTTTGTCGCCGTGGCGAACGTTTATGTGTACACATGCAGCAGGAAGATATGTTTGTAGAACCACTTGTGATAAAATACATTAACCGGCTGAGCGATTATTTATTTGTGCTTGCCCGCTTTACAGGTCATCAATTAGGGGTGGAAGAAATTCCATGGAAGCCGAGAGTGTGATGATAACTACGAAGTACAAAGTTGGAAGTACGAAATGATCCACCCAAACAAATAGCTATCTGACGAAAAGGTAAATGAGTGATGTTCCTACTTCGTAACTCGTACTTCTCAATTCGTACTTGAAATTATTCTTCCATCTTTCATATGCACCGTACGATCGCATTGTGCAGCTAATTCTTCGTTATGTGTAACGATGAGAAATGTTTGGTTGAATTGTTTGCGCAGATCGAAAAACAATTGATGAAGCTCACGTGCATGTGTACTGTCTAAATTGCCAGTTGGTTCATCGGCCATAATAATGTCTGGATTATTGATCAAGGCACGGGCAACGGCTACACGCTGCTGCTCACCACCGCTTAATTCCGATGGTTTGTTATGCAGGCGTTCAGAAAGTCCCAGCATTTTTAATAATTCAACAGCTCTTGCTTCTACTTCTTTTTTCTTTTTGTTTGCCAGCCACCCCGGAATACACACATTTTCCAAAGCTGTAAACTCTGGCAGCAAATGATGAAACTGAAATACAAAGCCGATATGTTTATTACGGAATTTGGCCAATGCATCACCTTTCAGGTTTCCCACCTGTACATTATTTAGCCACACCTGGCCTCCATCGGCCTCATCAAGTGTGCCGAGAATATGCAGCAAAGTGCTCTTTCCGGCGCCGCTGCTACCCACCAGGCTCACAATTTCCCCTTTGGTTATTTCCAAATCAACTCCCTTCAACACTTCCAGGCTGCCATAGCGTTTACTGATCTGTTTGCAAGTAAGCATTTGTTTCGTCTCCGTTACACAAACCTAAGCTATTGAACCGTAAGGCCAAACAGGTAAAATTAATTATGATACCGGTTTATACACAGCCTTAACAAAGCAGATTTGGTTATTTCAGCAGGAGAGTTACATTTGCGGAAAATTAAAGGGTTACCTTATGTTCTGGACACTTGAATTAGCCTCGTACCTCGAAGATGCTCCCTGGCCTGCTACCAAGGATGAATTGATTGACTATTCAATCCGTAGTGGTGCACCCATTGAGGTGGTAGAGAACCTGCAGGAGTTAGACGACGAGGGCGAAATTTACGAAAGCATTGACGACATCTGGCCTGATTATCCAAGCCAGGAAGACTTCTTCTTTAATGAAGATGAATATTAAAAAGCTTCACGCTTTAAGCTATTAGCAACATGCTAAAGACATTAAACCCTGCCCTGAACGGCGGGGTTTGTTTTTAGCCTGAGCAAGTAGAAATGTAAGTTGCCTTTCTCTTTTAAACCGTTAATTCAATTCTGTTCTTTTCCGGATCAAGTACCACACTTTCATAATACCCATCGCCTGTGGTGCGTGGACCATCCAGCACTTCAAATCCATCGGCTTTAAACCTATCCGTCATTTCATCCACCCTTTCTTTGCTGCCCAACGAAAAAGCAAAATGAACAAGTCCGGTAAACTGCTGGTAAATGTCATCTTTTGTATCAGGTACAGTTGGCATCTGCATCAACTCCAAACGTGGCCCTTCTGTAAACGAAAGAAAATATGATTGAAATTGCTTGGTGGGGTTCATGTACTTCTCATTAGATGTTGCGTTAAAATAACGGCAATAAAAACCCTTCATCAATTCAAGATCTTTTACCCAAATGGCAAGATGTTCAATATGCATAGCAGTGTATTAAAAAATGAAAAGTTGGCAAGCACACGCCTGCCAACTTTTCAACCGTAAACTATTTGTAAGGAAGATGAACATAGGACAATCCGTACCTCTTACTTCTTACCTCATACTTAAAAATTATTTTTCCATTTGTTCAATTACTTCTGCAGATACGCCTGTAAAGCTGAAACCACCATCATGGAAAAGATTTTGCATGGTTACATAGCGTGTAAGATCACTGAACATAACCGCAATATAGTTAGCACAATCTTCAGCAGTGGCATTGCCCAAAGGACTCATCTTTTCAGCATAACTAATAAATCCGTCAAACCCTTTTACGCCACTGCCAGCTGTGGTCTTTGTAGGCGATTGTGAAATGCTGTTTACACGAACCTTATTCTTTTTTGCATAATGATAGCCAAAACTGCGGGTAACACTTTCCAGTAACGATTTGGCATCAGCCATTTCATTATAATCAGGAAACACACGTTGTGCTGCAATGTATGTAAGCGCTACAACGCTGCCCCAATCGTTGATCGCATCAAGATCCCAGGCAGTACGCAACACACGGTGCAGACTCATGGCTGAAATATCAAGTGTTTTTGCATTCCACTCATAGTTCAGTTCAGTATAGTGCTTGCCTTTGCGCACATTCAAACTCATACCAATTGAGTGCAGCACAAAATCAACCTTGCCGCCAAAATGCTCCATTGATTTTTCAAACAGGTTTTTCAGGTCATCCATATTTGTTACATCGGCACCAATAACCGGCGCATTGCCACAAGCTTCTGCCAGTTTATTGATCTCGCCCATTCGCAAAGCCACAGGCGCATTGGTTAATACAGTCTGTGCACCTTCTTCATAACACTTCAATGCCGTTTTCCACGCAATTGATTTTTCATCCAAAGCACCGAAGATGATTCCCTTTTTTCCTTTCAATAATTGATGACTCATAAACATTGATTTGCCCAAAAGTAAGGAAGATGAAGGAAATGTTTGAAGTGCAGCCAAAGAAGTACGTTTACGCTCCATTTCCGGCAACGATGCAGCGCAAAGAATTTGCACCATTTTTCCAATTGCGCAGAAACGAAATGATTTTCGATGTATCCTTTACTTAATTTTATGATCTTATGAATATTCAACAAACCGACGACGGCAAAAAAGGCGTTTTTTTTATTGAAGAAGAAGGCGAACGTGTTGCAGAAATGACTTATGTATGGGCAGGTGCAGAAAAATTCATTATTGACCATACAGAAGTGAGTGATAAACTGGCAGGCAAGGGTGCAGGGAAGCAATTAGTAGCAAAGGCAGTTGAATTTGCAAGGGAAAAAGGAGTGAAGATTATGCCGCTATGTCCTTTTGCAAACAAAGTGTTCAAGAAAACAGAAGCATACCAGGATGTGCTGTAACAGCAACCCTGCACATAAATCAAAATGGCCGAAGCAGTTGCTTCGGCCATTTTGATAATGATCATTTTTATTACTGAGCCAAACTGATGTTCACCTGCAAGCCAGCCCTTGTATTTACTACTGGCGGCGGCGTAGCAATATAGCCTACCACTCTTGTTTGTTCAAAGAACAAACGCAGTCTTACACGGTTGTTCAGTACATAGTCAATCGACGGGTTGATCGATAATACTTTTTGTCCGCCGGTTGGAATGGTGTTACGCTGGTCAAGAATATTATTTGATGTGGCGTTATCACGATAAGTCATATCAAAACGGAAACTCAGGTCGTTTGATAATGTTTTGGAATCGTTTTTACTGAACGGCACTTTAAACGGCAGTTTCAATCCTCGTTTACGCCAGCCTGCACCCACTGTTACTTCCACACTACGCACTTCACTCACCTGGAAATCGATCAAACTTAAACTGATGGTGCGGCTGCGGCCGTAATCAAGTTTAAAGTTGAGTTGGTTGGTCATTTGCACATCAATTCCAATCAATGGAGAGAAACGCTCACTGATGGTAAGATTTGGCACAATGAAAAACGGAACAAAGTTGTTTGAAATAGTATCCACAAACGAAGGAAAGCCCAGTCCAAACTGATCAGCATACAACAATGCCGAGGTGAAATTATTCATACTTAGATTGCTGCTGTAACCATGTGTAATACTGAAGTTGGTAAAGATGCGGTCGAAGCCGGGTATTCTTGACAAACCATTATATGTTAAACGCCAGTTTGGTTTTGGCAAATAACGTTTGAACGGATTGTCGTTGATCTTTGTGTTCTTCTGATCGATCAATGCCACTTTCAACGGATCCTGGTCTGTATAGGCCGCAACAAATGCCGGGATCAATACATCCTGCGCATAACGTCCATATCCTTTGTAATAACCATCAGGATTTATTTGGTTACCGCTGTATGGATTCTTACCTCCAAGCCGTTGCGACAGTAACAACCTGTTTGCTTCAAACTGCAGGAATGATTCGCCGGGTGTTGTAGCCGAGAATTTCCTGAACATTGTTTGATAAGAAATGAAGCTGATATCGAAACCGCCGCTTGCTAACGGACTCAGGTGACCGAAAGTGCCATTACCCGTTGTGTCCTTAAACAACTGTGAATAGTTTTTACTGAATGAACGTGTAAGGTTCAGATCAATTGTAAAATCTCTGAATGGCTGTACCGTTGCTTCCGCTTTCAGTTCCTGGCGATAGCTTTGCGTAAACATGAAGTTGAAGTTGGTATCCTTTGTGATCCATCCTTTACTTGCTGCTTCATTCA
>JAACZX010000161.1 GCA_009996555.1 Chitinophagaceae bacterium
TTCGGAACCTCACTCACTACTGACTACTCACTATTCACTACTTCGTTAAAATATCTCTTCCAACTCTCTCAAATGCGTAATCACATACGTCGGCTTTATTCCTTTTAAATCAGCATTGATGTGATTGACAAAGATGGAATCCATTCCGGAGTTGATGGCGCCTTTAATATCTGCATCTAAATTATCACCAATCATAATGCTTTGCTGCAACTCTGCGCCGGTTATGCGCAAGGCATAATCAAAAATTTCTTTATTGGGTTTTACGCTGTTGCTTTTTTCGCTGGTGATCACTTCTTCAAAATAATGTCCCAGCTTACTGTTGTCTAACTTTCGCCATTGTGTTTTTTCAAACCCATTGGTGATTAGGTGCAGCTTGTAATTTTTGTCTTTTAAGTGTTGCAGTATTTCGTGCGTGTACGGAAAAAGGTTTTGTTTGGTGGGCAGCACTTCTAAAAAATAACCACTCATTTTACGGGCCAGCTCTTCGCTTCCGTTCTTAAATTCAAGCAGTGTGCGCCACATCCGTTTCCATTTCAGGTCATCAGCTGAAATATAACCATGATGGTAACGGTCCCACAGCACTGCATTGTGATGCAGGTAGTGTTTGCAGAAAAGATCAAAATCATCTACACCAGCATTCTTCAACTCAAGTTCTTTGTACACATCGGCCAGTGTTTCCATGGCGTTTGCATCAAAATCCCAGAGTGTATGATCAAGATCGAAGAAAAGATGACGATATTTCATAACGCAAAGTACGATGTACGAAGTAAGAAGTACGTTTGGCACAAAAAAAAGTTCGTACTTCGTACTTCGTAAATCGAATTTGTATGAATGTTGTTATCACCGGGGCATCCAGAGGAATTGGCAAAGCTGTTGCAGAAGTATTTGCAGCAAATGGCCATGCATTGTATCTCAGTTCAAAAAATGAAGTAGCCATGTACAAGGCTATGGCTGAAATGCAGGACAAATATCCCGGTGTAAAGATCAAGGCAAAAGCAAGAGACCTTAGTAAACGGGAAGAAGTGGAGAGTTTTGGACAATGGGTGCTTGATAATGGTTTTCATATTGACGTGCTGGTAAATAACGCAGGCAACTTTTTGCCCGGCAGTGTATATAACGAGGAGCAGGGTTTCCTGGAAGAAATGATCGCCACCAATCTTTACAGTGCTTATCATCTTACCCGTAAACTTCTGCCGCAAATGATGAAACAAACTCCTGTATCAGGTACCCGTGGACATATTTTCAACATGTGTTCTATTGCATCCTTAAACGCCTATAAAAACGGCGGCGCTTACAGTATCAGCAAATTTGCCATGCATGGCTTCAGCAAAAACCTGCGGGAAGAAATGAAACCTCATCTTATAAAAGTTACTTCTGTTTTTCCCGGTGCTGTTATGACCGATTCATGGGGCGATTTCGACAATTCCACACAACGTATAATGGAAGCAACAGATATTGCCCGCATGATCTATGCCAGCTCTCAACTTTCGCCACAGGCTTGCGTGGAAGACATTACCATCCGCCCACAGCTGGGCGATCTGTAAAAATTGTTTTAACAGCAACTTACATCAATGGCAAACATTCAAGCGTAGCGTTGTTCTAAATTTGTATACACATGTTGCAGCATCGCTTATATCGCTTACTGGTAGCAGGATTTCTGCTATTGTCGTTTACTTCGGCAGCGCAGGTAAAACTGTCCATTATACCCAGCAAAACAGTCGTGCAGCAAAACGAAAGTTTTCAACTGCAGTTTGTTATTGAAGGTGCAAGCCAGGTAGATGATTTCATTCCTCCTTCTTTCCGCAATTTTGAACAGTTGTCGGGCTTTGAACAAACCACCGGCTATACATGGGTAAATGGTGCTTTGTCGGAATACATGACCTACAGCATTATCCTTCGCCCAAAAATAAAGGGCCGCTTACCTATTGCCTCCGCTATTGTAAAAGCAAAGGGTAAAACGTATACTTCTTCACCCATCAGCATTTTTGTAAAAGAAGCAATTGCCACAAAACAGGCGGAAGAAGAACGTCCCGATTATTACCTGATGCCCGGCGAAAATGTAAAAGAGAAGATCGCAAAGAACCTCTTCATTAAAGCAACAGTTGACAAGCGTAGTTGTTATGTGGGCGAACCGGTGCTGGCAACATTTAAATTATTTACACGCCTCGACAGTGAATCGAAAGTGGTGAAACGTCCATCGCTCAACGGTTTTTCGGTAGTGGATATGGAAGAGCCTGAAGCCGGTTTGTTTTCAAAAGAAATGTACAATGGTAAAATGTACAACTGCTATCTTATCCGCAAAGTACAGTTGTTTCCATTGCAATCGGGTGAGTTGGTAATTGAACCTGTTGAAGTGGAAAATCTTGTAAGGTTGATCAAAGCAAATACACGCAGTTCTAAAGAAACAAACACCTGGCTGGATGCGGTGATGGAAAAAATGAAAGAGGCTGATGTGACAAGCGGAGATGTGATAGAAGAACGGATCGTTTTAAAAAGTGATTCACTAAAAGTAAAAGTGCTGGATCTTCCTGAAAAAAATAAACCCGAAAATTTTAACGGAGCCGTTGGGTCGTTTAGCATGGAGGCATCGCTGCTTGAAAAATCCATAGCCGCCAACGATTATGCCACCTTGCGTGTGGTTATTAAAGGCAAAGGCAATTTGCCAATGATCACTGCACCTGTTGTCAGCTGGCCTTCAGGTGTTGATTCGTTTGATGCAAAGCTGAATGAACAACTTGATAAACACACAGCACCCATCAGCGGTACAAAAACATTTGATATTCCTTTTGCCGTTTCAAAGGCAGGTTCGTTTACCATACCAAGGATCAACTTCACCTACTTTGATGAGCATACAAAAACATATCATACTATTACCAGCGACAGTATGCAGTTAAATGTTACTGCAGCTGTTAAACGCAAAGTACCTGTTTTTAAAAACGAAGTGGTGGAAGCTGCAACGCCACGTTGGGTATGGGTGTCTGGTGTGGGTGGCTGTTTGCTCATGGTCATTGCAGGTGTATTGGTATTTCAACATAAAAGAAGCCAGCCAAAACCACAGCCGCCAATTGTGGAACAGGCAAATGAAGAAGATATTCAGCCACAAAAAACAATACAGGCATACCTGCAACCTGCTGCTTATGTGCTGGAAGGATTGCACCCCAAACAGTTTTACTCATTGTTGTTGCAAGGCGTGCAGGATTTTTTAATTGAACGCTATCAGCTTGAATCGCAAAACATCAGTAACACACAGCTTGCGCATGTACTGCAGGCAAATCATCAGCCCGGTCTTGCAGAAACATTCCAGGAACTTGCACAGGCTTGCGAACTGGCTGTATTCAGCCCGGTACAAATAGCCGATGACAGAACACAGCTGTTCAATAAAGCAAAGGAGTTTATGCAGGCGGTTGATAACACAGAACCTGCTTCATAACGATAGCGTTTTTACTTCAACCTGTTTTGTAGCTGCTGAAGTTTGCAGGCAGAATTATTTTTCCATTCGTCAAAGTTTCGTGAATAGAACTGCATGAGTTTGTTACATTGTGGGAAGCTTCATTCCAAAACTCAATTGTATGTTCAATCGTTTTTTAGTTTTCATTCTCCTGCTTGTTACAGCTGGCACAGCCTCAGCACAAAACGGTGAGGCGGGCCGCATGTATGGTCTTATCAATCAATACAACGCTGATGCTGTTATGCTTCAGCGGAAGTATGTGATTAAAAATTCGCCGGAATATTTTGATCGTATGAAACGGTTTTACAACGATTGGCTTAGCAGAATGACGAAGCAACCTTTCCAGTCGTTTGCAACAAACGACAGGGTGGATTATGTTTTACTCAAGCGGAATATCAAAAAAGATCAGGGACAGTTGCTGGCAGATGAAGAGCAATACAAATCAATTGTGCAAACAATTCCATTTGCAAAATACATTACTGCATTTGAGGCAAAGCGAAGAGTGGGGCAACAGCAACCCGGCAAAGAAACAGGTGCATCATTTGTTCAGCTGAAAGATGAAACTGAACAAACAATGAAGCAACTGGAAGGCAATAGCGGCCTTTCGCCGCAACAGTTTCAAACAGCTTCTGCTGCAGTAACCGATCTGCGCCGTGCATTTAACGAAGCATTTAAATTTTATGACGGGTACGATCCGCAGTTTACAAAAGGAGCCAAGGCAGCTTATCTTGATGCAGATACCACACTTGGCAAATACATTTCGTTCTTAAAAAGGAAAGCAGCAGCTGTGCAACAGAAAGATGATGGTACCGGTATCATTGGTAACCCGATTGGCAGAGAAGCGCTCATTCGTGATCTGCAATTTGAAATGATCCCTTACACACCGGAACAGCTGGAGGCTATTGCCATGCAGGAATTTGCATGGTGTGATAAAGAGATGTTGAAAGCTGCACAGCAAATGGGTTTTGGTAACAACTGGAAAGCAGCGCTGGAAAAAGTAAAGAATAATTATGTAGAGATTGGCAAGCAGCCAGAGCTTGCAAAATTTCTTGCAGAAGAAGCGATTGCATTTATCGAGCAACGTCAGCTGGTAACCATTCCCGAAATGGCAAAGGAAGGCTGGCGTATGCGCATGCTCACACCCGCTGAGCAAAAATTTGCACCTTTCTTTTTAGGTGGCGAACAAATTCTGATTGCTTATCCAACAGAAGATATGAATGAAGCCGACCGTATGATGACGCTGCGTGGCAACAACCGTCATTTTTCAAGAGCAGTGGTGCATCATGAACTGATACCCGGCCATAACCTGCAGTATTATATGAACAGCAGGTACAAGCCTTACCGCAGTTCGTTCCGCACATCTTTCTGGGGCGAAGGATGGGCACTGTGGTGGGAGATGCTGTTGTGGGATAATAATTTTGCAACCACACCGGAAGATAAGATCGGCATGTTGTTCTGGCGCATGCACCGTTGTGCACGCATTATTTTTTCCATGAACTACCACACAAATAAATGGACGCCGAAACAGTGCATTGATTTTTTGGTTGACCGTGTTGGTCATGAACCGGCAAATGCCGAAGCAGAAGTGCGCCGCTCGTTTACCGGTGGCTATGGACCTCTTTACCAGGTAGCTTATATGCTGGGTGGTTTGCAGTTTAAAGCCCTGCATACTGAATTGGTGAAAAGTGGTAAGATGACGAACAAAGTTTTTCACGACCGCATTTTACAGGAACACAATATGCCCATTGAAATGGTGCGTGCCGTGTTGATCAATCAACCACTAAAAGAAAATCATGTAACGGGCTGGAAGTTTGCAGGAGAGGTGAAGTAGGTAACTCAATGACCGTTTGCAGAATTGCTGTTAGATAAAGATGTTATTGTGCCGAAATATGTATTTCTGATTATACAATCGAATTGATTTGTTTGTACAGGTGGAGATACGCTAAAGGAAGGGCGTTGTGAAAAGTAAATAGTTACTTTTTCGTGGGTGTTAAAGGTCTTGTTTGTATTGCATAGCCAAAGTATTCTGATAGTATCGTTGTTGTTTGTTCTTATTATTGTTTGTGATGCACTTGCTAACACGCCACAATGAAATGAAGCATTTGTATGGTAAAGTACGGTTCCATGCAATGTGTCAACAGCGTTTTTGTATTGCCAATCATTCCGGCATGTGTTGGCTTCCGCATATTTGCGTTTAAATGCTTTTCTGTTTATACAGCTAAAGCAAAAGAAACAGATTAACAGTATAGTTAACAGGCGGGTCATTTTTTGTTGAGGATCTTTCTAAAGATAGGAAATGTACGCAGCCTGCCATCGTTCGGTGTTTTTCACTAACGACACATGCACATAGCTGCGTTTGATTTGTTATAATTTATGCGGTTGGTCGGGAGACGCAACCTCGGCGTGTTTTTTTTGCTGATATATCAGCAGAGGCGAGAAAATT
>JAACZX010000162.1 GCA_009996555.1 Chitinophagaceae bacterium
AATTTCCACATGCATATTTCGCTTAACTGTTACCAATACCCGCAGCTGCACCCATGCTTCTATATATTATAAAATAAACTTTTTCCTGACACTTGCAAGAGGGGGCAAAAAAACGGTTGAGGGGGGCTTGCAAAACCGGAAAATGATTTTTTGTTTTGCTGCTGTTAACCCGTGATAAGCATCAACTGCCTGCTCACGGAATTTTTATCTCTTTAAATTCTTTTCCAATGAAGAAATCAATTTTCAATGCTTCGAGGTTACCGGATGGTATCCTCGAAAGCAAAACACACAGCATCATCAGCAGTTTAACTGGTAATGCCAATTTCCCCACTACCACTCCATCGCTGGCCGATATTGAAACAGCGGCGGACAATTTCAGCTCGGCACTTGTAAAAGCAGGTACCGGCAACCGTGCCGATGTGGCCGATAAAAATGCTAAGCGTGAAATACTGGTGGAAGAGCTGCGCCGGCTTTGCAAGAGTGTAAATGTTATTGCAAATGGCAATGCGGCCATGTTGCTCACAAGTGGCTTCGACCTTAGTAAAGATCCGCAAGCGGTGGTTATCAGCAAACCGGAGATCCTGCGTATTGAAAACGGTGTTGCCAGCGGCCAGTTGCTGCTGAATGTAAAAGCAGTGAAGGGTGCCTACTCTTACCTGCATGAGTACACAACGGATGCCACACTTTCGCCCGATAGCTGGGTGAGCACCATGAGCACCAGTGCAAAAGCTGTACTGAACAATCTGCAGCCGGGCACGGTGTATTATTGCCGGGTGGCTGCTATTGGCAGCAATAACCAGATGCTGTACAGCGATGCTGCCAGCCGCATGGTGATTTGATGATTACTGTTTAAAGCTTTCATACTTTTTTCATAAATGGATAAATAAAGAGGCTGCCTTTCCAGGCAGCCTCGCTTTATTTTAAGTGGAAGAAAACCAGAGACGATTGACGACAGACCACCACTGCACTACAGTTCATTACTCACTTCCCGATAGCTATCGAAACATCACTCAACCAGGTATTTTACAAACCAGCTGGGTACTTTATCCGAATCAAACAGCTTCACATCAATACCTTCTGTAATTTCTGCTATAAGTACAGATGCTGCGCCCGAGTTATCCCATATATAGGCCCGGTTTGTTTTTTTTACTGCACTCTTTAAATGCTGCAAACTTTTATAGTACCTGTTTCTAATTGTATCGGGTGGCACAAAATGTCCGTGTTGAGCCACTCTTACATTTACACGGCTGATATTGATTTCGGGGTCTTCGGTAGCAATGTAATATAAGTACACACGATAACCATTGTTTCTTGCCTGCTGCAAAAATTCAACTTTGCTTTCGTGGCTCATAACAGTTTCGTAAGTAAAAGAAATATTATTGACCAATAATTGAAGACGGATAAACTCGGCTATATCTGCAGCTAAGTATGAATCGGGCGTTACGTTTACGTGCAGGGTGTTGTCCTTTACCGTAAGGCTGGCCCATAAATCAGGTTCGTTGCGTTTAACAGGTGCAAATTTACTTGCCTTGAAAAAGGTTTGCAATTCTGTTTGACTTACAACAAGCTGGTAGGTATCAAAAAGCAGCACGCTGCTTTGTTTTAATTGCTGCTCTATATCATCTGCATTAACATATACGCCAAAGCCTATTTCCGCCCGCAGGCTTTTAATGATAGTCGTTTTTCCTGAACCATTCGGGCCGGCAAACACCCGCATACGTTTTGCGGCCATATTACTTAAGCTTAAAGGTGGGTTGCAATTTTACTTTGGGCTTCTCTATTTCACGAATAAACTTTTTGTTTCCCCCTTCCTCTATCAAATACAAACTGCCATTCTCTTCCACATACACAGGCACATTGGTTTCTTTTGCTTTTTCACTGGCTTTGTAAGTGGCAAGCAAGGCTGCGCCAATTAATGCACCTAACCCAGCCCCCTCCTCTTTATTTTTTGTCAGCAAAGTTCCCAATGCCGCACCTATTACCCCTCCGGCAATTAAACTCTCTAATATTTCATCATCGTTTTTCATACTTCAAATTTAATCATTTTCCATGGCTTCTGCCATGCAGATAGCTCAGGGCACCTCAGCTAAAAATACTTCAAAAAAACCGACAGATGATTGACAACAGACCATCATTGAATGTATGGCATTCCCGTAATTCATAATCTGAAACATTAAACATTAAACCTTTAACCCACCCCTCTCAGTTACTCCGTTATTCGATGTTACTACCCCCCCTCCCGGGAGGGGATGAACATGCTGCAGTTTGCAACTCATAACCCGTAACATTAAACCTGAAACATTAAACCCGAAACCCACCCCTCTCAGTTACTCCGTTATTCGATGTTACTGCTCCCCCTCCGGGGAGGGGATGAACATGCTGCAGTTTGCAACTCACAACCCGTAACCCATAACATTAAACTTGAAACATTAAACCTTAAACCTTAAACTTGAAACCTTAAACTTTAAACCTTCCCACTCACCTCCCCGGCATCTGTTCCTGTATCTGGTTTCGCTTTCCCCAGGTAGTTGGGCAAATCCATACCCGCCATATCAAACACATCTTTTAATGGTGGTACCGATTTGTACAAACCACTTACAAAGTTGGCGGTGGAACTTTTTCCATCGGCACCCTGCCCGTTTCCACCATCCCACACCGTTACCTTATCGATCTTGATATTTTTAATGGCTTCTGTTTGCAAACGCACCAGCTCAGGTAATTTATCAGCAATGAGTAACAGCACCGCATCTTTGGGATCGTTACCTGCCGATTTTACAATGCGTTCCAAACCTTCGGCCTGCTTGGTAAGCATTTCATACACACCACGTGCTTCTGCTTCCAGCTTGGCATAAATAGCATCGGCCTCACCTTTTGCTTTTTCACGCAACTGTTCTGCTGCAGCCTGTGCTTCAATAATCAGTTTTTGTTTCTGAATATCGGCAGCAACTACAATGGTGGCGTTTTGTGCAGCACGGTCACGTTCGGCACGGGCTTCTTCCGATTTCTTTTCGGCCTGGTAAGCTTCTTCCAATGCTTTTGCTGCCTGCACTTTTTCTGCCGCTGTTGCTTTCTTCAATGCTTCGGCTTCACGTTCACGGCGTGATGCATCGGAGTTGGCAATTTCAATCTTCGATAAGTTTTCACCCTGCACAGCAATGGCATTCGCCTCAGCTATTTTTACACGGGTATCTCTTTCTGCTTCGGCCTTACCAATGTTTTCATCACGGTTAGCACCGGCAATTTCAATTTCTTTTTCTTTTACTGCCAACGCCACATTAATATCACGGTCACGCTGTGTTTCCGCCACTTTAATATCACGTTCTTTTTCTGCTGTTGTTTTACCAATATCACCGGTACGTTCCTGCTCTGCCACACGTATCTTGGCTTCGTTAATGGCTTTTGCAGCAGCTTCTTTACCTAACGCATCAATATAACCGCTTTCATCTTTAATATCGGTTACGTTTACGTTGATCATTTTTAACCCGATCTTGTTCAGCTCTGCTTCCACATTGCCTGCAATGTTTGCTAAAAATTTATCACGGTTGTTGTTGATCTCTTCAATATCCATCATGGCTACCACCAAACGCATTTGCCCAAGAATAATATCTTTTGCAAGATCATGAATGGCGGGGCGCTGCATACCCAGCAAACGTTCTGCTGCGTTTTGCATTACACTTGGTTCGGTTGATATACCCACGGTAAAACGTGAAGGCACATCCACACGAATGTTTTGCTTACTGAGTGCGCTGGTAAGATTTACTTCAATGGAAATGGGTGTAAGGTCAAGAAAAGAATAATCCTGGATAATGGGCCAGATGAATGCCGCACCACCATGAATACATTTTGCCGTGTGTGTACCTTCGGCACCTTTGCCCACTTTACCGTACACCACAAGAATACGATCACTGGGACAGCGCTTGTAGCGCCTGAACATGGAGAAAATAAGAATAAAACCAAACAGGATTGCACCTGCAATAATCAGCAATAAATAATCTGCCATAGTAGTAGGTTAATTTATAGATCAGGAAAAAGATGATGTTACAAGAAGAATACTGTCGTTAACAATGCCGGTTACTTTTACCAGTTTGCCGGTGGCAATCTGTTCAGCATCGTCGGTAATGGCCTGCAGTTCGTGCAGGCGGCCCTGCACTTTTACATGCACTTTACCAAAACCTCCGCGGCTTGCAGGGATGAACAAATAAGTTTCGCCCACTTGTCCAATAGCGTTCTTCAATTGCAGTGTGCCGCTTTGTTTCAGTTTGCTCATGCTGCGGAAAAGAAAGGCCATCATAATCACCACTATCGATCCGGCTGCCACAGCCAGCGCAATGGTAAAGCCTTTGCTTAAACCTCCGTTGATACCGGCAATACCTGCCCATCCAAAAAAAGTAAAGAAGGCAATCATGTTGCGGATGGTGAAGAACTGGTAACCAATGCCATCATCGCCCGATACATATTCATCGGCATCACCAAAACTTTCATCACCATCGCCTGCTGCAAAAGAAGCAATCAACTGCACAAAAAATAAAAGGGAGAACAGCAATGCAATAGCCCAGAAAATTTTGGAGAAGAAATCCATGCCCTGCCACCACGTAGAAATGTCGAGTAATACCATGTTGATGTTTTTTGGAAGTTGGACTTCGAATATATGAATTCTGCTGAATCTGCTTTCATAAAATACCCATCGTTTATACAGTTTCGGTTATTTACATACCGCAGCTGTACCTTTGCTCAAATTTCATCATTGAACATTCACACATCGCTCAGCACCATTGCACAACATGCAGTTGAAAAACAGGAAGAGAACCTGCGGTTTGTTGCTTTCCTTAAAGAACGTAATGAAGATGATGTGGATGCTGAAGTACACAGGCTGAATGAAGTGATAGAACCGCAGATCGACTGCACCAGCTGTGGCAACTGCTGCAAAAGTTTAATGATCAATGTTACCAACGATGAAGCCGACCGTGTGGCTGCACGCCTGCAAATAACACGAGAAGCATTTGATGAACAATACCTTGAAAAAGGAAGTCATGAGCTGATGATCATTAACAAAATACCCTGTTATTTTCTGAATGATGATAAGTGTACCATTTACGAAGACCGCTTTGCCGGTTGCAGGAGTTTTCTGCACTGCACCTGCCGCAGTTTAACCACCGCCTGTTTTCGGTGATGATGCATTACGAACGTTGCCCCATTATTTTTAACGTGGTGGAACAACTGAAAACAACCACTGGTTTTCAGTAAAACAGCCGCTGCTGTTGCAACTCTCAAAGCTTTATTGTAGCTTTTAGCCTTGATTTTTTTGGATGAAGAATGATTGGGAATTGGCAATTTGGACTTTGGATTTTGGACTTTGGATTTTGGACTTTGCTATTTGCATTTTGCATTTACACCAACCCTCTCCTTCATTTCACTCAAAAAAATTCTGTTGAACAGACAAACCAATTAAACAGCAAACCAACCAAAACAACTACACATGAAACTCCGGCTTCTGCTTCTTGCATTACCAGCATTTGCAACGGCATTGCTTGCAGTACAGTTTACGCAACAGTACCAGGTGCGCCAGCAATTAAGCAATCTTAAAAAATACAAACAGGAACGGGTGGTGCGTTGCACACCCGATTGGGATGTATTGAAAACAATGCTTGATGAAGCAGATATTCCACCCATACCCGGTGCAGGTTCTTACAAATGGAAGATCACAACCAAAAGCGACAGTGCCCAGTTTTATTTTAACCAGGGTATTAATATGTATTATGGGTTTCACATTATTGAAGCAATGGCTTCGTTTAAAAAAGCAGAAAAGTTTGATGCCTCTGCTGCCATGATCCATTGGGCAAAAGCATTGGCCTACGGCCCAAACATTAATGATCTTGGTTATGCAGCATCGC
>JAACZX010000163.1 GCA_009996555.1 Chitinophagaceae bacterium
AAGCAAACCGGCCAAATGATAAAACCAGGGCAGGTGAATGCTGGGTTTGTAAATGAGCAACATGCCGGCAAAGCCCAGCAGCACCGCCAGGATAACCCAGCGGCCTTCGTACTCTTTAAAAAGGAAAAAGGAGAACAGCGCAATGAACAATGCGGATGTGAGATTATAACTCATAGCTGTACCCAAGGGCAAATGCAGGATACAATAGAGTAACATGTACACAGCTGAAGTGCCCATGAGTCCACGAAAGATGAGGCGAAGCAGTTTACCGCCCTGCTGCACCGGTGCACGGTTGATTAAGCTGCCGGTAATAAACAACAAGCCTACAATATTTCTCCAGAAAACCAATTGCCCGGCATTGAAACTTCCTTTGAGGGCTTTTGCGGCGCCACCCATGACTGAAAAACCAAATGCTGCCAGCAGCATAAAGAAAATACCACGATATGTTGGGGAGATATTCAAGTTAAATGTTGATGTGTAAATAATCAATTACCGACCTGTTTATTCATCCTCGGCACCCCATAAATTTCTTTCTGTCTTCCGCCAATGTAACGGAATCCATTCTCATCAAAATAACCATCCTGCTCCAGCATAATGCGAATGCTCTTTTTCCATTCGGGAATATCCGAAGCTGCATTCAGCTCAATGCTGTAAGCTGTGTGGTAGTTCATCGGGAAATCGCCTGCACCGGGTACACCATTCTGTTGATCCCACATACCAATGGTTGGTCCGGCAGCATGGCCATGAAAGCCCAACGGGTGTGTATAGATCACCGCTTCAATATTTTCTTTCTTCGCCTGCGCCAGTGCATCGGCTAAAATGCTGTTGCCTGTTTTGCCTTGTTTGAATTGCGAAGTAAGAATATCCTGTAAACGGTTTGCTTTGGTAAACGCATCCCGGATGCTCTTGGGTACTTCTGTTTCGCCGGGCTTTAAGATGTAAGCATGTTCCTGCACATCGGTATTCAAACGCAGATAAGTAATGCCAATGTCTACATGTAACAGATCGCCGGGTTGAATCACATCATCTTTCGGTCTGTTAGAGAAGCTTCTTAAATGTTCAAAATTTTGCGGATCGTTGCGTTGAACAGATACTGATGGATGAAACCAGGTATCGTAACCCATGCTTCTGATCTTTTCACGAAACCACCACACTACATCATCAGTGGTGGTAATGCCGGGAGTAATTACTTTCTCGGAAAAACCTTCTTCAATAATTTTTCTGGTTGCATATACCAGCTGCGGATAGATCTGCATTTCCCGTTCGGTTCTTGTCTCCAGCCAGTTTACTGCAAGGTTTTCTGCACTCACTATTTTCGACTTGAATGCTGCCGGTAGTTTCTGCATCAGTTCATTATAATCCGTTACATCCAGTCCATCGGCCTGGTTGTGATGCGTAGATGTGTTAATGCCGATCTTCTTTGGATTGCGTGTTGTAATAATGTTTATCAACGCATCCCACTGGTTGGGAAACTTCGTCATGTCCCATTCGGCTTTGATGTTTTCGCCCACATTATAACGGGCAATGGCCAGTTTTTCAAAAACTTTCTTCCCGGGATTGTTATAAAATACAATGATGGTTCTGCGGCGTGCCGATATCCATGTTGAAGGAAGCATCGTACGGATAACAGGATCTTCATTGTATTCTCTTGATATGACGATCCACATATCAATACCATTCCGCTCCATTAAAACAGGCAGCAGGTTATTGAAACGGTCGGCAAGTATTTCATCAATTACTTTTGCCTGTTCACGCATCGGAATTACTTGTGCATGAGTAAAACAAACAGTAGTGAGTAAAACGAGCAGAAAAAAACAGTTACGCATACAATGATTTTACTAATCGAATGTACGAAAGGCAAAAAGTATTACAGGTGTAAGAAAAGCCGGAGAAAAAACTTTGTGGAATGAATTTTTACATTATTTTAGCAAACCTTTTAAAAGAAAAAGGTCATCTGTAGAAACAGCTGACCGTTAACGATTGCTTGCCATATAAAAAATAGTTCTGTATTTTTCGAGAGTCACTTGCCGGTGACTTGATCCTTGGCCGTTACGATGCTATGCTCACTTAGCGATTGCTTCCATATTTTTTTAAGCCCGAATCCGATACAAATGTAAACCTGCGTAATTTGCGCATCAAATCAAAAAAAAGCTTTTGATATGATGCCAAATGAGGAGGAGAAGCATGAAATGCAGTGTGGATGCGGGTTTCATACAAAAAAAATATTATGGCCAACCGTTTTTCAGATACATTATTTCAATTAGTACACTCTCTTGAAAAAGCCGAGAAGCGGCATTTTAAGCTCTACATTAAACGAAGTTCATCAAAAGAAGACCTTAAGATCATCCAGTTGTTTGATGCATTGGATAAAATGCAGGAGTATGACGAACGCATTTTGTTGAAAAAAATCTCCGATAACAGCAAAACCAAACTCGCCAATCTTAAAACACACTTGTACAAAGAATTACTGGCCAGCTTACGGTTATTAAAAACAGGCGAGAATGTAGATCTGCAGTTGAGTGAACACCTCGACAATGCCCGCCTCCTTTACAACAAAGGGTTAAAGCAACAAAGTTTACGCATTATTGAAAAGGCAAAAGAACTTGCACGTGCCAATCAAAAGATCAATACGCTGGTGCAGTTGATTTCGCTTGAAAAGAAAATTGAAACCTTACACATTACCCGCAGCACGACCGATAAAACGGAACAGATGGCTGAAGAAGCATTTCAGATCAGCAGCCATATTGATCGTGTAACACGTTTGTCCAATCTTGCATTGCTGTTGTATCGCTGGTATGTTATGAACGGACACGCACGTAATGAAGATGATGAAATAGATATCAAAGCCTTCTTTAAAAGTTATTTGCCGAAAGACTTAACCAAGGTGAATGGCTTTTATGAAGAGTTATATCTCTACCAAAGCTATTGCTGGTATGCATTTATTCGCCAGGACTTTTTAATGTATTACAAGTATGCAGAGAAGTGGGTTGATCTGTACCGGAAAGAGCCACATCTGAAAGCAATTGAAACGGGTCATTACATTAAAGGCATGCAGGCTTTGCTGAATGCGCATTTCGATCTGCGTAATTTTAAAAAGTTTGAAGAAACACTGAAGGAGTTTGAAGATTGGGAACAAACACCCGAAGCACAGGTACACGATAATTTCCGCACACATACGTCTATTTATATCAACAGCTCAAGAGTAAACGGTCACCTCATGAAGGGAACGTTTAAAGAAGGCTTAAAGATAGTGCCGAAGATTGAGGAGAAACTCAATGAGTATTCGTTGTTTGTAGATCAGCACCGCATACTTGTGTTCAACTATAAAATAGCATCGTTGCATTTTGGCAGTGGTAATTATGAAAAGGCTATCGATTATCTGCACCGCATCATTCACGGGCCAATGGATATGCGTATTGATCTGCAATGTTACTCACGCCTCATGCATTTGCTGAGCCATTACGAATTGGGTAACTACGAAATTCTTGATTCGCTTAGTAAATCGGTACACCGGTTTATGGAGAAGATGAAAAACTTAACCACAGTTGAAGAAGCGGTGTTTAAATTTTTGAAGACAAGTTTTACGCAGTCCCCCGATAAAATAAAAGCAGCACTTGAGCAATTGCTCAACGAAATCAAACATCTGGAAAAAAACCGTTTCCAGACAAGATCATTCGCTTATCTCGATATCATTTCCTGGGCAGAAAGCAAAGTGTACAACAAAACCATGGAACAGGTGGTGCATGGTAAGTACATGGAAAGTAAGAGGAGATAATTGTTAGCAGGTGAGCCACCCTTTGTCCTTCGACAAGCTCAGGATGGCGGGTGGCTTACCGCAGGATTATATTTTCATCAATCGCTCAACAGCCTGCTGCAATGTTCTGTTTTGTTTGCTGAAACAGAAACGCACTACTTTATCATCCTTCTGGTTATGATAAAAAGCCGAAAGCGGAATTGTAGCGACTCCTGCTTCTTTGGTTAAGCGAATAGCAAGATCTTTATCTGCTTCATCGCTGATGCGGCCATAGCTGGCGCAAACAAAATAACTACCGCTGGTTGGCAGCAAATCGAATTTTGTCTGCTTCATTAACTCCACAAAATAATCACGCTTCTGCTGCATGAAGCGAGGCAATGATAAATAAGCGTCTTTATTCTTTAAATATTCAGCCAATGCAACCTGTGCAGGCGTAAAGCAACTGAAACAATTGAACTGGTGTACTTTTCTAAACTCTTTGGTAAAAGCAGCCGGTGCAATACAATAGCCCAGCTTCCACCCGGTACAGTGATAGGTTTTGCCGAAGGAAAAATTCACAAAGCTTCGTTCGAACAACTCGGGATATTTCAACATGCTTTCATGTGGCAGATCATCATAGATCAAATGTTCGTACACCTCATCACTTACAATAAAAATGTTTGTGCCGGCAACAACGCTTTTTAATTCAGCAATATCATTCTTATCCAGCACGCTGCCTGTTGGGTTGTGTGGCGAGTTGATGAGGATGGCTTTTGTTTTTGCATTGATAGATGAACGCACCAGATCCCAATCAATTTTATAATCAGGATACGTTAACGGCAACGGAATTGCTTTTGCACCATTGATTTCAATGTTGGGAATATAACTGTCGTACGCAGGTTCAAACAAAATCACTTCATCACCGGGTTGCAAGATGGTTGTTAGCGATGAATAGATGGCATAAGTTCCACCGGGTGTAATGGTGATCTCTGTATCTGGATTGACGTTCGTTTTGTATAAGAACTCAACCTTTTCTGCAATGCTCTCCCGCAAACCAATCAGCCCTGGCATGGGTGCATATTGGTTGTGTCCATTCTTCATCGCTTCAGCAACTTTTGCTGTAAGCTCTTCGCTCATGGGAAAATCAGGAAAACCCTGTCCGAGGTTTACAGCTTTGTGTTCAGTTGCCAATGCACTCATTACGGTAAAGATGGTGGTGCCAACGTTGGGGAGTTTGCTTTTGATCTGCATAGTTACAAAGTAAAGAAGAGGAACGTTTCGCAGCACACTTTTTTATAGCAATAACTTACAGCTGTTAAAGCGTTTAATACTTATCTTACTTTTACTAAACCCTTTTAACGATGAATGCTCGCCGAAAATTTCTGCAACAGTCTGCACTGCTTGCCGCAGGAGGAATTGTATTACCTGCATTTGAATCCAGTGCATTTTCTATTTTCAAAAATAGTATTTCACCATCCGACCAGGTAAATATTGGCGCCATTGGTATTAAAGGAATGGGCTGGAGCAACGTGATGGCGGCGTTGAAAATACCGGGTGTAAATCTTGTTGCTGTTTGTGATGTTGATAAATCTGTTATCGATAAACGTTTGGGTGAGTTGAGCAAAACCAATCCGGATGCTTCTAAAATAAAAGTATACGACGATTACCGTAAGCTGCTTGAACAAAAAGATATTGATGCGGTCATCATCGGCACACCAGATCATTGGCATGCACTGATGATGATTCATGCATGCGAAGCAGGTAAAGATGTATATGTTGAAAAACCGGTTGGTAATTCTATTGTGGAATGTAACCGAATGGTGGCTGCACAAAAACGATATAACAAAATTGTGCAGGCCGGGCAATGGCAACGCAGTCAGCAACATTTTAAAGATGCGGTTGCGTTTGTACACAGCGGACAGTTAGGTAATATCCGCACAGCAAAGGTTTGGTGTTACCAGGGATGGATGAAGCCCGGTCCTGTTGTTCCAGATTCTGCGCCACCAGAAGGTGTAGATTATAAGCAATGGCTTGGTCCGGCTAAAACACGACCATTCAACAGCAGCCGTTTTCATTTCAACTTCCGTTGGTTTTGGGATTATGCCGGTGGATTGATGACCGACTGGGGTGTGCATTTATTAGATTATGCGTTGAT
>JAACZX010000164.1 GCA_009996555.1 Chitinophagaceae bacterium
TCACCTGCGTGAATGCTCATGCGCAACCCAAGATGTTGCAGTTCTGTATTGTTTATTTTTTGCTGAAGAGAGCAGGAGCAGGCAATGGCTTTTGCAGCTGATGTAAACGACACTACAAAATCGGAACCGGCATGTTCTGCTTCAACGCCATTGTGTTCAGCGATCTCTTTTCGTATGGATGTATTCAGTTGCCTGATGAGTTCGGTTGATTTTTCAAATCCCAGTTGATGTTGCAGCAACACCGGATCGTTCATTTTGGTTGCAAGAATAATACGGAAAGAAGGTTCGTTGATCAGCTTTAATCCTGTGTCGGTTAATTCCGCTTCTTCAGGATCGCTGATGCGGCCGAGAAACGATTCTACCAGGTTGGGCTGTACTTCAATGATCTTATGTGGTGTTAATCCATGTGCTTTGTTATGCAGCTCTGTTACTTTTTCTTTGGAAGGCGCATCAATTAAACAAAATACATGTCCCCGTAATTCATCCACCCAATACGTCATGCATTTACAGCTATGATCTTTTTCAAGATACACATCCAGCTTATGTGCCTCCGCCACATCTTTTGCTGTAACACCTGGAACAATGTGGAGGTCCATGTAAATGGGCATAGAGAATTTAATTTTACAGAAAAATATAAAAAACAATACGAAATTCAAACAGAACAATGTCCCATTGTATGCAATCGCATGATTTGTTTAACTTCAGGGCTCAAGCATTGTTATATGAAAAAAAGGATAAATAAGTTATTGTTCGTTTCTGTTCTTACATTATTTTTTGCGCTCACATCAGGGAGAGTTACAGCCGCACCGGCACGTGAGTTTTATCAGCTAACAGTTTATCATTTTGCAACTATTGATCAGGAACAGGCACTCGATACTTATCTTCAGCTGGCTTTGCTGCCGGCGTTGCATCGGATGAATATAAAATCGGTAGGTGTGTTCAAAGCCATTACGAACGATACGGCTGCTGCGAAAAAAATGTATGTATTGATTCCGGTAAAGTCGTTGAACGCAGTTGCCGACATAACAAGTAAATTATCGAACGATAAAGAATACCAGGCAAAAGGTGCTGCTTATATCAATGCAGTGTATAATGCTGCAGCATATACAAGAATGGAAACCATTCTGCTGCAGGCATTTTCATTAGCACCTGTTATGCAGTTGCCACAATTAAAAGGGCCGAAGAAAGAACGGGTGTATGAGTTACGCAGTTATGAAAGTGCAACAGAAAAGATCTTTCAAAACAAAGTACACATGTTCAATGAAGGCGATGAGATCGGTTTATTCAAACGGTTAAACTTCAACGCAATTTTTTATGCTGAAGTAATTGCAGGAAGTAATATGCCCAACCTGATGTACATGACCAGTTTTGAAAACAAGGCCGACCGTGATGCACATTGGAAAAGTTTTGGAGCAGATGCGCAGTGGAAAACACTTTCTGCAAAACCTGAGTACAAAAACAATGTATCGCATATTGATATCATGTTCCTGCGGCCGACAGATTATTCGGATTATTAATTTTTTTATTCTTTCACCAGCTGTCCGCTGAACTGGCAATTGTTGAATGTTGCTCTGCCAACAAACTTCATCGGATCCGGGTTGCCATAATAACGGAAGATGCAGTTGTTGAACGTTACTTTATCATTATTACTGCTGAGTAATGTTTGTCTTCCAATCTTATTGGGATAAACAAAATGAAAGGTACTGTTGCTGATGTTGAGTGGAATTTGTGTGCTGATATTGCCGATGCTGCCTAAACTCTCTGCAAAAATATTACTGATGTTTGTGCTGTACCAGCCTGCCTGTGAAATATCAAACAAGCGAATACATCTTCCGGCAATATTACCACCATCAATGGTATAACTGCCTGCCTGTGCTTTTCCATATTTCCCTGCAACGTATAATGTATGAATGCTGCCCCAGCTGTAAATTCCGCGGATCACATTTCCTTTTTCCTGCGCCTGTCCTGTGGCAAAACCAACCTTTGCATTTCCACACCGGATATTTTCAAATAAAAGAATATCGGCATTTACTGTTTTGCCATTGGGACTGATGGAGTAGTTGATACTGAAATTACCAATGTTCACATCATGTACTTTAATGCCTGTTGATCCGCTGCTGTTGCGGCTGCCATCATAATCAATCACAAGACCTGCATAGTTAGGACTGCATTTTCCGTTTACATCATTGAATTGATCAAACGGAATATTGTAGTAAACAGAATCAGCATCGCCCGGTGCTTTAAACTGACCCAGGATGGTGAGGTGATCAATTTCACTTCCTTTGTTGAGTTGTAAACCCAATGCAAAACCATCTGTTGCTGTGTATTGCAGTGTGGTGCCGCTGCCACTATCCCAAAACGATGATTCGCCATAAATATGAATGGTACAGCCGCCATATTGTTCTTTATACAAACTGGCAACAGTAAGCGGTTTGCTGAAGGCATACACACCACGTGGAATAAAAAAATTACGGAGCACATTGCTGTTTGCCAATACGGTGTTGATCCCTTTCTGTAATACCCCGGCATTGTCTTTTACAGTTCCTGCACCAAACCATTTTGCACTGAACACGTTGTTATACGTTCCTTCAGGCGATACCGTAAGTGTACTGTCAAATATCCATTGTGTATACGCCGCATCAATAATACCGCCTTTGATGGTTCCTGTTCCGCTGATCTTTCCTTTGCTGCCAAATTTCAGAATGGCTCCTTTTGGAATGTTCCAGGTAGTGTTGATGGTTGTGTCTTTAGTGATGAGGATGTCCTGCGCTTTTGTTACAGATGTGCAGACAGTAAAGCAAAGAAAGAAAAAAACAGATCGTTTCATGTGTGCCGGTTGTTTCATAAAGGATGATGTAATGCATGTAAAAGTAAGGAAGGGAATGTTAAAAGGCACAAGGCACAAGGTATAAGGCACAAGGTATAAGGCACAAGGTACAAGGTGCAAGGTGCAAGGTGCAAGGTTCAAGGTAATTGCAACCGGCAAATAATCATCAGAACTCTTTCTGGCTCAGATAGCTGACCGTTTGCAGCAACTTGAACAGCCATCTTTAACGCTCCGCTAACAGCATGTTTTCGTAACTTATGATAGCTAAAAAGCGGGTTATGAAAACGAAAACACTCTTACTATTATTTCTCATCGCAGGTTCTCTTGCGCAGGCGCAGAAATACAACGGTCAACCCCAGATCACAAAGGAACAACAGTTGAATGAACAATATTGTACAGGTTTGTTTAAAACAGCACATGGTATTGTTTTCGATTTTACTGATAATATTACTGCACATGGATTTACCAATATACTTTATTGGTTGCAGGGGCGTGTGGCAGGGTTACAGGTTTATACTTCACGGGCAGGAACCGCAGTGCCTTTTATCCGTAATCAACCTGCAACGGTGTTTCTCGATGAAATGCCTGTTCAGCTTTCAACTGTCAACTTGCTTTCTGTTGCAGATATCGCCATGATCAAGATCATCAAACAGCCATTTGGCGGTAACCTGATTTATGGAACAGGCGGGGCTATTGCCATTTATACATTCAGAGGCGAAGAAGAGGAAGATTGATCGATTGTATTTGCTTGCTACGACTTTTTCACCAACTCCGCTACTTCTTTGGCGATCTGCCATTCTTCATTGGTAGGAACGATGAGTATTTTTATTTTGCTTGCGGCTGTTTGTATTTCTACCGGTTCAGTTGTGTGGTTGTGTTCAAGGTTCAATTGTTCATCCAGTTCAATACCTAAGTTTTGCAGGTTCTTACACGCATAGCTGCGTGTGAGCACAGAGTTTTCACCAAGCCCTGCAGTAAAGATCAGTGCATCCACACCATTCAATGCTGCCATGTAGGAGCCGATGTATTTGCGGATGCGGTAACCATACAGTTCCTGTGTAAACGCAGCATTTCTTTCGCCTGCATGATACTTCGTTGCTACATCACGGGCATCGCTGCTGCCTGCAAGACCAAGCATACCACTTTCCTTGTACAGGATGTTTTTTACCTTTTCCAACGGCATCTTCATTTCTTCCACCATGTGAAAAATAACCGAAGGGTCAATATCACCGCTGCGTGTACCCATCACCAATCCACACAACGGGCCAAAGCCAAGACTGGTATCAACACTATGTCCGTTTTCATCTATCGCTGCCATACTGCTGCCATTGCCAAGATGAATAGTGATGGCTTTCAGTTTTTCATTCTTCAAATATTTTTTTGCTTCGTTGTACACATACTTATGGCTGGTGCCGTGAAAACCATACACCCGTATTTTATCTTCGGTATAAAATTTTTCAGGTATGGCATAACGGAATGCATGTTCGGGAAGAGTTTGATGAAACGCTGTATCAAACACGGCCACCTGTACAGCTTTGGGAAAGAATTTTTCAGCAGCTTCCACACCAATTAAATTGGCAGGATTGTGCAAAGGTGCCAACGGGATCAATGCACGGATGGTATCTTTTACTTCGGGTGTGATCACCTGTGTATCCGAAAACTTTTCACCACCATGTACAATGCGATGCCCAACAGCTGTAATTGCTTCAGGCGATGCAATCACCGCATTTTCTTTATCAGTCAACAGTTGTGTAATAATTTCAAACGCAACATTATGATCGGGAAGATCCTGTTCAACTATCTTTTCACCTGTTGTGCCGTTTTTGGTGAATTGATGTTTTACTCTGCTGCCGGCAATACCAATCCGTTCTGCAAGTCCTTTGGCTAAAACTGTTTTATCATCTGTTTCTATCAGCTGGTATTTCATGGATGAACTACCGGCATTGATCACTAATATCTGCATAGCTTATTTGTTCGTTGATTGAATAGCTGTAATCACTACAGTGTTGTAAATATCGTCGATGGTTGCACCACGACTTAAATCGTTAATTGGTTTGTTCAAACCTTGTAACATTGGTCCAACAGCCAAGCCTCCTGTTTCACGTTGTACCGCTTTGTACGTATTGTTACCAGTGTTGAGATCGGGGAAGATGAGAACGTTGGCTTGTCCTGCCACTTCAGAGCCGGGCATTTTACTTCTGCCAACAACAGGATCAACCGCTGCATCATATTGTATCGGGCCTTCCACTAAAATATCGGGACGGCGTTCTTTTACAAGCGCTGTTGCAGAACGCACTTTCTCCACTTCTTCACCTGTGCCCGATGAACCGGACGAGTAGGAGAGCATCGCCACTCTTGGTGTATCAATACCAAATGTTTTTGCTGAATCGGCTGATGAAATGGCGATCTCTGCCAACTGTTCGGCAGTAGGATTAGGAACAATCGCACAATCGCCGTACAACACAACTCTGTCGGGCAATAACATAAAGAAGACAGATGATACCGTGTTGAATCCTTTTCTTGTTTTTACAAACTGCAACGCCGGTTTAATGGTATGCGCTGTTGTGTGTGCAGCACCTGATACCATACCATCTGCATCACCTTTGTACACCATCATAGTGCCGTAATACGATGAATCGCCCATCAGATCGGCAGCAGAAGTTATTTCCATTCCTTTACTCTTACGCAGTTCGTACAGTGTTGTATAATAATCTTCATACTTCGCACTCTTCATTGGGTCAATGATCTGTATGCGTTCATCATCCCAATACAAACCAAGATCATTCACTTTCTGTTTCACATCCTCTGCTTTGCCCAGCAAGGTGAGGTAACCGATTTTATCTTTCGCCAAACGTGATGCTGCTTTTAAGATCCGCTCATCTTCGCTTTCGGGCAATACAATATGTGTTTGTGCTTTTTTTGCTTTTGCCAGCAAATTATGCTGAAACATGATCGGCGTAATGGCTTCCGATTTTACGGAGTTGATTTTTTCACTCAACGCATCGGTACCAACAGCCGATTCAAAAATGTCGATC
>JAACZX010000165.1 GCA_009996555.1 Chitinophagaceae bacterium
ATGAGTGATATGAATATCTTTTTCAGCACGGCACAAAGATATAAAATCTAAAAAGTAATCGGTAAATCGTCAGTTAACAAAACCCCAATAAATGCCAAAACGAAGGAAATAACCCGGTGTGGGGTACAAAGGGGCAGCCATATTATTGTTTAAAAAGCCGGTAAACGACCCAAGCTGGAAGGTATTGAGGTTTTCGGCACGCAGGTACAGGCTCAGGCTTCTGATCCTGAATTGCAGATATGCCGCTGCATCAGGCAAATTATTGATCGTTACACTGTTCTGCAAAAAGAACTGCCCCAGCACAGGCGAATAACCATCGGCTTTATAAGGTGTGTGGTAGCGAAGCTCCAGACCGGTACTAAGGTTAAGTGTTTTGAAAAATTTTCCTTCAAACGCAAAACGGTTACGTGTAAACAGCAACGGCAAATTAACCGGGGCATTTGCTGTTGGCTGTTGCAAATAAGCTTCCACATACCAGTTCCAATGCCGGCCAATACGGAATTGCTTTTCAAGCTGCAACTGCAGTACATTGAACAATGTTGCTTCCTGCTCTGCCTGGCTATAATTTTTGAAATAGATATAATTCGCCGCCAGGAAATAATTTGCACCAAGCTTTAACCGTTGTTGCGGCAATTCATACACAGCCGATGCTATGGTTGTATTCTCTTTCTTGAAATTTGTATTGCCCAGGTTTAATTTTTTGAAATTACTCCTGTCGTCATGAATAAAGGATGGCGTACGGTTTACATTCCTGAAACCTAAAGTAAGATAGCCCAGCTTTTGACCGATCAAACGTTTTAAATATGCCTGCACATCATAATCGCCACTATTGAAACCAGCCAGGTAAAAATTTCCCGACAGTTCCATATCCCATTTCCTGTTGCGTGTTTTATTTCTGTATTCACCATTCAGATAAATATTACTGAACGATGGTTCAATGCTACCAAAATCAGCCGAGAGTTGCTGATACCCGGCTGCAGCTTTTAAAAACTGTAATGGGTTTTTAATATCCGGGAAGGTATAAATAGCCGCTTCGTTCGTAAATGTTTGCCAATAATCTTTCAGTCCAAATTCAGCAGGCATATTGGTTAAACCATATAAATTGAAATAACCTTCAGCATCCACATTTTTATCGTAATACTGAAATGTATAGCGGCTTAACTGTGCCGTGTGCTGAAAGCGAAAGCGTGGATGGAAAAGATAAACAGTAGTAGAATCGTTTACCACAATTGAATCTTTTTTACCAAGATCATAATGCTGGCGTAACAGGAAATTAGCAACCGTGTAGCGGTTACCTGTATTGATCACATTCGATTCCTGTTTAAAGATATTGTTTGATGTTGCTGACGATCCGCCAAGATTGGTGGGTATGCTGAAACGTTCCTGGAAAAAAGGAAGGCTGTCAAGAAAATCTTTGCTTTTGATACCTCCGTTTTCTGTTGCCCCGATTTTATTATTGGCTGCAATAAAAAAAACAGTGTATCGCTTTTTGGGCGATGTGTACCAGGTATTAAAATGCAGGTTTGTGTGGTTGGTCTTTTGATTCCTGAAAACACCTGGTGCATTAATAAGCCTGAAGTTGAATGCAAAGTTCCAGTTGTATCGTATATTCTGTGTGTGCAGCACACCTATACTTTGTTCAGCTTTTGCACCAAGCACATAACTAAGCTCTGTATATGGACGTGTTGTATTGTAGAATTTTGTTTCTTCAATTTTCGGGATATAAGCATCATACGCATGCATGCCATGATCCCATCCCGATTTCATATTTGGAGAAAACAACAAGGAACGTGATGCACTGCCTGTATTGCCAAGAAAAATATGCTGCCAGGGCAAATGCCAGCGCCTGCTGTAATCATTCACAGTAGAATCAATGAATGAAAACCTGGCCGTATCAAGATAGCGGAATGCAATGGTGATAGAATCTTCCAGACCGGTACGGTGAAGCAGTGAATCTTTGAACGGACCACCACCCCCTCCTCCGCCAGATGCACCCGGAATACGTTGCAGAAGATTGCCCCGCTGTGCCAAAGCAGCAGAAGAACAGATCAGCAAAAAGAAAAACAACATTATACGGGCCATACAAGAAAAACGGGCCATTACAGCCCGTGCAAAAATAGTTGAATTGAACTGCCTCTTTACTAAAAGCAACTTAAAGTTCAAGAATTAATTGTTTTACAATAGCTGTCATTTTCGGCTCGGCAGCTTTCGCTGCTTCCAGCACTTCTTCATGTGTAATTACATTCTCTTCTTCACGTATACCTATATCCGTAATTACACTCATGGCAAAAACAGGAATACCCATGTGTACAGCTGCAATTACTTCTGCCACCGTGCTCATACCCACTGCATCGCCACCAAGTACATGGATCATTTTATATTCACTGCGTGTTTCAAAGGTTGGGCCTGTTACACCACAATACACGCCTTCCTTCACATCAATATTCATACCTGCAGCAATGGTTTTTGCTTTGCTGATGAGGTCTTTTTTATAAGGTTCACTTATATCAGGGAAACGTGGTCCTAACTCGGCTGTATTTTTACCAATGAGCGGATTAGGTGTTAACTGGCTGATATGATCTTTAATGATCATGAGGTCGCCAACTTCAAACGTTGTGTTTACCCCACCGGCAGCATTGCTGATGATCACCGTTTGCACACCCAGGTATTTCATTACACGAATGGGATATACTACTTCCTGTATGGAATAACCTTCGTAATAATGAAAGCGGCCAGCCATGACTACAACACTTTTTTCACCAAGTTTTCCAAACACCAGTTTCCCCTTGTGACCTTCCACGGTTGATACCGGAAAATGAGGAATATCATTATAGCTGATCTCTTTCTCCACCTGCAGTTCATCAGTAAAATGCCCGAGGCCGCTACCCAGTACCACACCCACTGTTGATGCTGTTGCATACTGGCTGCGGATATAGGCAACCGTTTCATTGATCTTGTTCAGTATTTCTCCCATTGCTTCAAATTTTGTAAGGCGGCAAATATATTGCTTTAGTACGGGTATCGGGTAAATGAAAATGATGCTTCATCTGTTAATAAACGGTATAACAGCGGATGAGCAACAACCGCTGCATAATTCATCCACTTTCCATTTACTTTTATTTGTTGCCAAATGAGCCGTATACCATGACTGTAATCAACATACCAGTTTATATGGCCGGTGTAAACCGGTTGAATTGGTTTTCCCGTTAAGTAATGCCAGCCATAGATCGCCACCTTGTTTTCTTTGCCGGGCAGTTTCAATTGCTCCGTCAGCACCACATCTTTTTTTATCCCTGCAATCAATCCATGTTGCTGTTTACGCTGCCCTTCAATTATGAGGTGATGCTGATACATGGTGGGTGAACTGTCACGCAAAGCATACATGGGTACAGGTTCAAGTTTTACAACCGCTGCACGGTAAATATCATTCACCAGTTTTCTTGTGGGCAAAAAACAATGCAGGCTGTCAGCTATTCGCTGAGCTGCCATTGGCGTAAGCGGTACTCTTGCCCAATCATCATTTGTTCCTATGCTCAAATAATCTTTTGTAACATAAACAACAGCCGTAATATTTTTTGATGCAGCAGAATCAAAAACTGAAATGGAAACCGGAACAAACGTTCGCAAAAAATCAGGCACATTTCCTTTCAGTATTTCTTCAACAGCAAAAGAATCTCGTTGTTGCCAACTCATACCTGCTGCACCTGCATAAAACACAGAACCCTTTACAGCGTTGGGATTTCGCTCCGTTGCAATAAGCAACTTTTTTTGAACACATGCGCTCAAAAAAACAACTGACAATAAAATGCAGAGCCTGATCATAACAGGAAGATAAAGAAATGACCGAAAGGATATATCAACCGCACACAACTCCTGTAAAACAGCTTATTTATGCCGGAAAGCAACCCGTTCTTTCCTTATCTTCGCCAAAATTTTTTGCAATATGAATCTCCACGAATACCAAGCCAAGGAATTATTGAAAAAATACAATGTTCCCGTGCAGGAAGGATTTGCCTGCAGCACCGTACATGAAGCAGAAGAAGCTTACCGCCAGATCAAGAACCAGAGCGGCAGCAACTTTGCAGTTGTAAAAGCTCAAATTCATGCGGGTGGCCGTGGTAAAGGAACGGTGAAAGAAAGCGGCATCAATGGTGTAAAAGTGGCAAAGAATATTGAGCAGATCACTGAATTTGCAAAAGGCATTCTTGGTGGTACTCTCGTTACGATTCAAACAGGTCCTGCAGGTAAAGTGGTAAACAAGATCCTTGTTGCACAGGATATGTATTACGACGGACCAACAGAACGTAAAGAGTTTTATCTCTCAATTCTGCTTGACCGTACAAAAAAACAAAACGTGATCATGTACAGTACCGAAGGTGGTATGAACATTGAAGACGTGGCGCATGATACGCCTGAAAAGATCTTTAAAGAATGGGTACACCCCGGTGGCCCGCTGCAAGGTTTCCAGGCAAGAAAGATCGCTTTCAACCTGGGATTAAAAGGTGAAGCATTTAAGAACTGTGTAAAGTTTGTAACCAATCTTTACAATGCTTATGTGGGACTCGATTGCGGTATGCTTGAAATTAATCCATTGTTCAAAGCAGCTGATGACAAGATCATTGCTGTTGATTGTAAAATGAACATTGATGATAATGCATTGATGCGCCATGCAGATGTTGCGGCTATGCGTGATACTACAGAAGAAGATCCAACAGAAGTTGAAGCAGGTAACCACAACCTCAACTTCATTAAGTTAGATGGTAACGTTGGTTGTATGGTAAACGGTGCCGGTTTGGCAATGGCTACAATGGATATGATCCAGTTGAGTGGTGGCCAGCCTGCAAACTTCCTCGACGTGGGTGGTACAGCAAATGCACAAACAGTTGAAGCTGGTTTCAAGATCATTTTAAAAGACCCGAACGTAAAAGCCATCCTCATCAACATCTTTGGTGGTATTGTGCGTTGCGACCGTGTTGCCGCAGGTGTAATTGAAGCTTACAAAACAATTGGTAATATTCCTGTTCCCATCATTGTGCGTTTACAAGGTACAAATGCTGAAGAAGCGAAAAAGCTGATTGATGAAAGCGGACTGAAAGTACAAAGTGCTATTCAGCTGAGCGAAGCAGCAGACCTGGTGAAGAAAGCAGTTGCCTAAGCACTGAAAAAACAGTCTACGTTTAAAATAAACTTTCCGAAAGCCATACGATAATCGTATGGCTTTCGTTTTTACATCTTATGTAACTTTTAGCAATTGATTGCAGCCAGCGGCTTAGTTTTTGATTTCCTCTGCTCAATTGTAACCATCAACCAAAATCGTATGACAATACAACAAATCCGTAAGCAAGTACTCACCGCTTTTCTTCTTCTCATTGTTTTTACTGTTTCCGCACAGGATCGTTTTGAAGTAGTGCATCATTACAAACCATTTGAAGTGGAACTCAATGCCGGTTATGCAAGGCCACAGGGCAAAGGTGCAAAAGTGGGTGTTCTGCTGGGCATGGAACCACGCTATAATCTTGCTGATCGTGTAGCTATTGGTTTGCGTATGGAAGCAACAGCAATGGCCCGTGGTTATGTGGGTGTTAACGGAACAACTCCTAACGGCAATGGCGAAGCAGGCATTGGCATGCACTTTACTCCTACTGTTGAATATTATTTTACCAACCGTCTTGTGCGCCCCTTTATTGGTGGTGGTGCAGGTATTTACAATTTCCTGAGCATTGAAGCCAACAGTGATAATGGCGGTTCGGTACAGGTACCGGCATCAACCCGCTTTGGTGGATT
>JAACZX010000166.1 GCA_009996555.1 Chitinophagaceae bacterium
ACAACTTTTTTTTCTACCCAAGCCCCCCTATATTGCATCCCCTTTTAACAAGTTTAACTGAAGAAGAATGACAGAGTTTTCATCAAAGATTGCAGGCCTTTTGAGCCTGCGTGTGCAGCAGGTTGAGGCTGTGATTGAATTATTGAACGAAGGTGCTACCATTCCGTTTATTGCCCGTTACCGGAAAGATAAAACAGGCAACCTCGACGAAGTAGCCATTCAGCAGATTCAGGACCAGGCAAAATTCCTGAAAGAGTTTACTGAGCGAAAAGCGTTTATTGAAAAAACCATTACCGAACAAGGTAAGATGACGGAAGCGTTGCAGGAAAAACTTGACAAAGCCGCAACACTCAACGAACTGGAAGATATTTATCTGCCATACAAACCCAAACGTAAAACAAAAGCACAAACAGCCCGTGAAAACGGACTGGAGCCGCTGGCTTTACTATTGCTTGAACAGAAAGACATGAATGTAGCTGAACAGGCGGCAACATTCATCAACGAAAAAGTAGCGAGTGCAGACGATGCATTACAAGGTGCAAGGGATATTATTTCTGAAATGGTGAATGAAGATGCCAACGTTCGTGCCAAGCTGCGTAAGTTTTTTGAAGATGAGGCTTTGGTGAAGAGCAGTGTATTGAAGGATAAAGAAACTGAAGGTGCTAAATACAAAGACTACTTCGACTTTAGTGAACCGGTGCATAAAATCCCTTCGCATCGTATTCTTGCTATACTCCGGGGCTTTACCGAAGGCATTTTAAAAATGAGCATTGAACCGGAAGAAGAACTGGCGATTGAATTAGTAGATGGATTATTTGTAAAAGGCATGAACGATTCTACCGCACAGGTGAAGCGTGCTATTAAAGATGCGTATAAGCGTTTACTGCAACCGAGCCTTGAAACAGAATTCCGTTCGCAACTGAAACAAAAAGGTGATGAGGAAGCGATCACTGTGTTTGCAGAAAATTTACGTCAGTTGTTGCTGAGCAGTCCGCTCGGCAGCAAACGTATTCTTGCACTCGATCCCGGTTACCGCACTGGTTGCAAAATTGTTTGCCTCGATGAAAAAGGCGAATTGCAAACAACCGATCTTATTTACATACATGAGCCGGGCAAATTGTATTCAGCCGAACACACGATCCGTCATTTAGTAAGTACTTACAATACACAGGTATTTGCCATTGGCGATGGTACAGCAGGAAGAGAGACTGAACAGTTCATCAAAAAACTCAACTTAGGTTTATCCATCTTTTTGGTGAATGAAGATGGCGCATCTGTATACAGTGCAAGCGAAGTGGCACGTGAAGAATTTCCGGATAAAGATGTAACGGTACGTGGTGCTGTAAGTATTGGCCGTCGTTTAATGGATCCGTTGGCTGAATTGGTAAAGATCGATCCGAAAAGCATTGGTGTGGGACAATACCAGCACGATGTTAACCAGGTGCGTTTAAAAGAACGTCTCGATCAAACAGTAGTAAGCTGTGTAAACCAGGTGGGCGTTAACTTAAATACCGCCAGTAAACATTTGCTCAGCTATGTGAGTGGTATTAACAGCAGCATTGCTGAAAATATTGTAAAATACAGAAACGAGATCGGCCGTTTCACTTCACGCAAACAATTACTGAAAGTACCACGCCTGGGCGATAAAGCATTTGAGCAATGCGCAGGTTTCTTACGCATCAGCGATGGTGAAAATGCATTGGATAAAAGTGCAGTACACCCTGAAGCTTATGCAGTAGTTGAAAAAATGGCCGAAGACTTACAGCTGAAACTGGAAGACCTTGTAGGTAATGAAGCAACCGTAAAACAGATCAGCGCTAAAAAATATGTAAGCGAAACCATTGGTGAATTAACCATCAACGATATTTTAAAAGAATTAGCGAAGCCTGGTCTTGATCCACGCAGCGAAGCACAGGCATTTGAATATGCAAACATTTTCAAGATTGAAGAAGTAACACCCGGCATGGTTATTCCCGGTATTGTTACCAACCTCACTCGCTTTGGTGCGTTTGTAGATATTGGTGTAAAACAAGATGGTCTTGTACACGTTTCCGAAATATCACACGATTACATTACTGACCCGGCAGAGAAATTAAAACTCAACGATAAAGTAATGGTGAAAGTGGTGGAAGTTGATCTTGCACGAAAGCGGATTGCACTTTCAATCAAGCAAACAGAAGAAGCGCCAGCAAGAGGCGCAAGACCAAAGGGACAAGCACAAGGCACAAGGTTTCAGAAGAAGGAAGAAGACCTGAGCAACCTGAGTGTAAACGATGCATTAGCTGCGTTGAAGAATAAGTTTAAGAAATAGCTGCAAATTATTAGCTGCAAACAACACAAGAGGCGTATCAAAATTGATACGCCTCTTTATTTATATTGGGGTAATTGTTTTAGCGTGAAATAAATTCCTTATAATCTAAACCCAACTGTAAAACTCAATACTCTGTGTTTATTTTTATCATCGGCATTGCTGTTACTACCCGATTGAATTTTAGCCAATCCCAAACCATAGTTAACAGAAAACATTGCTTTTTCGCCTTCAAACCCAATGGTGCCATTTAACCCATAGTCAAAGCGGCGAACAATACCGTAACCGGCACCTTCTTCTGCAGAGGTTGTAGGATCATCATTTGAAAAATCAATTTTATCGTTACTGCTGAATGACACGCCAAACACTTTTCCATCTACTTTATTTCTTCCACCAACACCCATTGCTACATACGGACCGGCTCCTGCAAAAAATTTAGCATCACCACCTATTGGCGCTTTCACAACAACATTTACAGGCACTTCAATATACATGGGATTCGTTGATTCACGATAATAGCTTGCATCACTTGTACTACCCTGTTGGAATTTTGCCCCTTTACCAGTAAAAAGAACGCCAGGTTGAATAGACAGAATATTTTTGATTACAGGGATATCGCCTTGTAATCCTACATGGAAACTGGAAAGCATTCTTGCTTCATCAATATTTCCGCTTTCAGTAACGGAAATGTTTGCCATATTGTAACCTGCCTTAATAAATACAGATGAGTTTTGAGCTGAGACTGTGCTGATAGACGCAGCAGCAATAGCAAGACAAAGAAGTTTCATTTTCATAAACGTAATTTTTTATTGGTTTGCCAAACACCATGCCAAACTAAAAACGAAGCGGTATGGCGCAAGGCGGATAATTGGCGATTGAGACTGTACAAAAAGCCCGGCGTTTAATAACGGGCATAAAAAAACTCCGGTATTAAACCAGAGCTTTTCATATATACAAGGGATTAGTCGTTATTCAACTGCAGCATCAACATAAGCCGATACCCAGCCCACCTGTCCGTTCTTGATCAGGTAAAACTGTTTTGCTTCATTCACCGATTTAAACTGGCGCATAATACGCAGCAGCAATGCACTGCCAGCCATAAGCGCACGTTGATCGAACACAGCATGTACACGTTTTATTTCAGAGGCGATCAGTTTTTTATCCCACTTGCCATTACCGATCTTACTCACCAGGTAAGCTTCGGTAACAGAAGAATAGTTTTCAGAAACACGTTTATGAAAACGTTCTACATCTTCATACGTTACAGGCACAACAGGATTATTATTTAATTCAGGATACAACAATGTGGCAGTAGCCCATGCAATACCACCACTGAATGCAATATGATCACTCACCGGAAAACTTCCACTGGTGTTTACAGCATAAGCGATCTCCGAATTTTCGGCACCTGCTGCCACACGCAGCAACTGACGGCTGTAATTTTCCAAGGACTTATCATCGCCACACATTTTCTCTGCAGCATTTGCTGTACTTTTTGTTCCCCACGATAACTGGAAGAGATAAAAATAACTGTCGTTACCAAACGGAAAGAAACCACCTTTTGAATTACCACTTCCAATATCAATTAAAAAAGTATTGTAACGGCGGTTTGCAGGCACAATGCCCTGGTGCGAAAGTTTTGCTTCCTGCTGCACATCCACCACCTCCACCTTTCGTTGCGGTTCGTTTACTTTCAAACGAAAAGAAGTGATCAGCTTTTCTATCCACTCCTGCTTCTGTTCTTTTTCAGCCTGGATCTTTACCCCGCTGCTGATAACGGTAAAAATGCGTTTCGATGGAATATTGAATTTCGTAAGTGCTGTTTGAAACAAACCTGCAAAGCTGTTGGCTGTTGCATCAAATGTGGGCTGTGTAAACGAAATAAAATCGGTATTGAAAGATGTATCTTTTAAAATTGAAAAGCTGTTACCGTTCTCTGCATTTTTTTTCATTTCAATCACACTCAGTTTCACACCTTTCGATCCCACTTCAATACCTGCATACAAATCAGGAACACTGTACCTGGACTTTGTGCTTGTTTGAGCAAACAACTGATGACCGCACACAAAAACAATGGTCATCAGCAACAAGACTGACTTCTTCAGCATAATGTAAGTTGTAGTTTGGCGTAAAAATACCACAATAGAACCCTGCCAAACCCACTATTGGCGGGCATTTGCAAAACTGTGAAGAAAATGTGATTAGTAAAAACTGCTAATTAAGACGAAGGTTGCTGCGGCCAATACGCACTCCATTGTGATAAAACTGTACACTGTACACACCCTTATCATACGAAGGAAGTTTCAGATTCATTGCAATACCTTTTGCAGTTCCCTTTGTGTAAGACAGTTTTGTTTTGCGTGTGTAAGGAATACGATCATTACCTGCTGTTGTGATCATACCTGATTGCCAGGGATCATCCTGCACCACATCGCCCGATGGATCAACCAGTGCCATGTACACTTCTGTATCAGTAAATGAAACAGCTGCATTTTGCACAGTACAGGCAATGGTAAAATAACCTGTTGCATCGGCTGCAGATGTTACCTGTTCTTTTCCTGCAACCATTGCCCTGAAGGTGATTCCCGAAGCTGTAAACACCGGATCTTCCGCTGCAGGTTTGCTGATGGTTTCAATACGGTTTGCTGCCGGTAAAGAAACAGCTGTTTTGTTTTCGGCTGATGATGTTGAAACAGGTGCTGTAACAGCAGATGATAAACGTTGCTGCAACTGCCTGATCTTTTCTTCTGCACGACGCAGATCTTCTTTCGTTAAATTATTGACGGCAAGAATGGCAGCAATCTCATTGCGCAAACTATCGATCTCAGTTGTTGCTGAATCTGTTATTGCAGGCACAGTATCTGTACTTGCAACTGAACGTGATGAATCGATCTGCTTCAGTAAACTGTTATACGCCGTACGCAGCGAATCATTTACTCTTGTTTGCTCTGCCAGTGAATCTTTAACCGGCAAAAGCACCTGCTCATTGGCATAACTGTTTTTATCATACAGATGATAGGCCCATGTTGCCACAAGGCAAAGCGACACAATAACCAACAATATATTCCGGGAATCCTTCATTCACCTGCAAACTACTCATTAATCAGTGTGTAAAGCGGCGTGCTCATCTGCTGTGGATAAGCTGTGAAATGAAAAATCCCCTCCCGGCAAGCGGGAAGGGATCAGATAACACATTGATGGTTTATGCTTATTGTGAGATCTTAAAAGGAACGCTCAGCTTTTCCCATTTGATGGCAGCTCCGTTGCTGTCGCCATCTATCTTCAGGGTTTCTGTCATATCAGCTGCAACAGGTTTTACTGTTACACGCAATACATCATCTGCCTGTTTGTATTGGTATGCACCCCACTGTTTCCATGTTTTGTTGAACACAATCTCCCATGAATCTTTACCAGGCACTGTAAACAATCCATACTTACCTGCAGGCAGGGTCTTTCCTTCAATTTTAATAT
>JAACZX010000545.1 GCA_009996555.1 Chitinophagaceae bacterium
TTTTTCATCTTCCACCGTTTGCACAAGGTATTCCCTTGTTAATTTATAATATGCCAACGGATCAGATTTCCTGCTTAGCAATCCTTTGTTGTAATAATATGGCTGCGATGAAATGCGGAGATTCCCTTCCGGGTCATAAATATTTACATCCACACCATGTATCTCCGAAATGCGGTTCACCTTATTCTGCAACTCACGTGATGAAGCATCGTCATATACTTTCAACACATCATCAAATATTGCATGATTGTTCAATGCAGCTTCCACTTCGGAACGCATAATGCCGATAGTGCGAGAAAGACGTTCTTTGTTAATACGGCTGTGCCGGTTAATGAAAAAGAAAATGGTGGAGGCTCCAATGATGAGGAATGAAAAAATACTGATGCCGATGATGGTAGTATGCACCTGTGTGCGGAAGGTAAGCTGCAAATGCTGTTTCCACTGGCTGCGGTTAACACCCAAACGCAACAGGTATTGTACCATTCTGAAAATGGTCAGCATTAACAGGAACACACAAAACAACCAGGCAAATAATGTAATGGACTCAAGCAAATTGTTTTGCGGCTTAGTAACTACAACTGTAAGGCTTTTTGATGCGGAATACCATAATTCCAGGTAGCCATTCTTTTTTATTCTTGTGTAGGTTGATTTGTTTTCCTGTTCCTGGGTTAAGTGAATAGGAAAAGGATAATCGTTGGCACTGGTGATGAGCTCTTTGTTTTTATATATGGCATACGCATACGCTGGCGCATTATCCGGTAACAGGTTGAATGATTTGGAAAACAGCTCAGGATAAAATTTTTCATCGGAATAACGTTTGGGCCTTGATACAAGAAAGATAAAACCCGTAAGCCTTCCCGTTTCCCGATCCACCACTTCTTTACGTGCTATATAATAAAACCTGTCGAACGATTCTTCGTAATACTGCCAGTCACGCACACTGGTGGGTCTGCTTTGTAAATTATAAATGGTGTTAAGCGTGCTGTATGCAGTAGAATCAATATTATACAACGGTTGCTCCAGTTCATTAAATGCATAGATCTCTGTATCAAACTTATTGAGATAGCCGGTAAAACTTTCACTCACCAGGCTATCTTTTAAAAACTGGCTGCTGCCCTGGTTAGCGAAACGGTAAAACTGTTCATCCAGAAAATCGCTTCTGAAATTGCGCAGCGCAATGTTCAGCAAACTTTCCGCAGATGGATCGGTTTGCAAGCTCAGTTTCTCAGCCATACTGGTGAGCTTCAGCCATTGCTTTCTTCCATTTTCACTAATCAGTAATGATGTAAGTGAAACAGAGAAAAAGAATAGCCAGAAAATTGTTTTACCTGTTGATGGCAAAAAGCTGAGCTGCATGCGGCGGCTGCTGAATAAAACTGTAAGCATTAACAACCAGCCAAGCAATGCCAGGTGATACAATACCAATGATGAACTGAGTGTAAATGTGAGATACAGCAATCCTGCGATGGTGATCATCAGTATCTGTATCTGCAATTTGTTTTCGCTGTAGCGTTTCAAAAAACCAAACAGCCAGTCAACAAGCAGGAAGTAATTCAACGCAAGTGAGCCAAGGATAAAGAAGCCTGCAAAGCTGAAAATATTCAGGCTGAAAATATTGGTTACATCAAATGATATCTGCGAATCAGCAATAAGACTGCGGACTATATTTCCAAAGAGAATGGTTAAACCGAAAATAAGAACTGTTGTAATGATCAACCCTACCTTGCGGTTAAAAGGAAAAGGAACAATGACTGCTGTTTTTCCATAACGACGGATAAAAAGCAATATCCATAATAATAGAAATGAGTTGATCAGCAAATCGCCCAACGAACGTAAAATACTGTTGGACCCATATACTGCAGGATCAAACAGATCGAACTGGCGGAGATTTAACGGAATGGGAAAATAATAACTTAATATACGCAACAGCAGTATGGCAACAACCAAAAACAACAAACCGATGCTGAATGAATAACGGGCAACCATTGCTGCAGCTGCTTTATGCAACAGCATTAAAAAACAAAACATGGCCATGAAGCGGAGCAACACCGTCATTTTATTTAACGGCTGCGGAAAATTGTTTTGTTCTTTTAACCAAAACAAACCGGTGCCATCGGTTGCTTTTATCTGCAATGAAGATTGCTCCAGATCGCTGATGGAATAATACTTTTCAATTCCATCAACGTATGCAAAAGTGTTACTGAGATAATTTGTGGTAACAAAATAATTCCACTTAACCGGTATCAGCGCCATGGCATAGCACGACGATTTGTTGCCCAGCTTTACTGTTTGTTTATAAACAGTGTAATACCCGTTAATGAGTTGCTCAAACCAGATACCATCGGCCCGTTGCCAAAGTTCATTGGCAGGCAAAATCGTTTGTGTATTCCAGAACCTTGTTTGAAAACCATCGCTGCCATCGGAAGCAACAAAAATGAAATAATCTCTGCCCACCAGTGCCGCTACATCATCCTTCGAAGATTTCCCCTGGTTGAGGCGCAGCAACAGCGACGTATCCTTTAAGATTTTTGCAAAATCTTTTTCTCTTCGGTTGATGTTTTTCTGCAGTGCTTTTTTCACCTGCACCGGTGCAGAAGTGTACGACCAGTAATATTGAAACAGGTAAGAGAATGTAAGTAACCAACCGGCCAAAATAAGCAGGTAGCCATTTTTATTAACAAAGCGGCGGATGGTTGTAATGTGGTTCAAGATATTATTGCGATTCCCTGTTTTTTTGTTTGATGCGGTTCCAGATATCATCCATTTCTTCAAGGCTCATGTTTACTAACTGTTTGCCTTCATGAACGGCCTCCTGCTCCATTTGCGTAAACCGCTTTATAAACTTTTGATTGGTGCGCTCCAGTGCATGATCAGCATCTATCTGCAAAAACCGTGCATAATTCACCAATGAAAAGAAAACATCACCCAGCTCTTCTTCCATTTTATCATGCTCGCCGGTGTTCACCACTTCTTTCAATTCATTGATCTCTTCTTCAATTTTAGCAAACACCTGTTCTTTGCTGTCCCATTCAAAACCCACCTGCTTTGCTTTTTCCTGTATGCGAATGGCTTTTACCATGGAGGGTAATCCCTTTGGTACACCACTCAATACAGAAGTTTTTCCCTCTTTCATCTTCAGCTTTTCCCAATTGCGTTTTACATCTTCTTCATCATTCACTTTTATATCGCCGTAGATATGCGGATGCCGTGCTATTAATTTCTCACACACAGCATTGATCATTTCCGGTATTGTAAACTGTCCCTGTTCTGAACCGATCTTTGAATAGAAAACAATATGCAGCATCAAATCGCCCAACTCTTCTTTTATGTGTTTCCAGTTTTCTTCTGATATAGCATCCGTAAGCTCATACGTTTCTTCAATCGTCAGCTGACGCAGTGTATGGATCGTTTGTTTTTTGTCCCACGGGCATTGCTCCCGTAACTCATCCATAATATTTACCAGGCGAAGAAAACTATCTGAAGTTGCTGTATCCATATGCTAAATATTAAATGCAGAGAAAATTAAGAATCCTGTGAAAAGGAAAATAACAAGAATGAAAAAGATGAAGTTAAGAAGAAAGTATTTGATGATGGTTTTAGCCCGGCCCTGCCCATAGTAATTACGCATAGCCTTGTACAAATAAATAAAGAAAGAAAAACCAAGCGCTATCTGCAGCCAGATAAAAATACTCCAGCCTGTTGTTTCACCAAGTTTGTTTGCAGCAAAATAAAGGAGCATTGCCAGGAAACAGAAAATATAATAATAGATGCTGAAGATGCCATGGTTCACAAAATTAAATTCTTTGCGCCTGCGTATGTACAGCAGCGAAAGTATGAGCGCAAACATGGGTAATGATACAAAGAAGATAGTAGGTAACTTATGCAAAAACACATCGCTGATGCGGGCAAATGCCAGTCCGGGTGTTTTGCCGTATTTCTCATTAATGTGTGCTGCTTTCCTGTTCACCAATGTAGTAAACCATCCATCCCGTTCATTTTCCGGTAATGATTGCTGAATGGAATCATACGCTTTAACTGATTCAAACTTTTCATTAAAATCAAACAGTATTGGTGGTTTTTTCTTTTTAACAAGTTCGCCTGTTTGCAATGAATCCCTCTCCTGTGCTTTTACTTTAATGAGTGAATCAATCAATTTTTCATTGAGCTGATCCATCCTGTTGAGGTTACCTACCGTTTGCCGGGCAATACTGATCTCACCGGAAACAAAGTTGACATCAAAATTTACATCGCTGTCCCGGAAACGCTCTTCCAGCTTGGCATAGCTAACTGCCACAGCATTATCATCGATCTTAAACAGCGAAAAGAAAATGATAAAAAAGAAAGCCGATGTAAACACATACATCCGCACAGGGTTCATATAACTTATTCTGCGGCCACGGGCATATTCAGCCGGTAAAAAACCCGGCCTGAACAATACATAACGGATAGCCTTGCCAAACTTGCCTTCAAAATGAGTGATATCGTTAAAGAAATGAACCACCAGCTCCCATGCCGATTCCTTGGGTTCAATATTCTCCTGCCCGCACACATGACAATAACGGCCAAAGACCCTTGCATTACAGTTCAAGCAATTTTTTTCTTTCCGTTCCTTGCCGTGCGACATATATCCTGTGTTTTTGCTAAAAATAAAAAGATTCACCCATACGTTTCTCTTTTCAGAAATATCTTTGCCACACATGATGCACAAACTAATATCCGCTGTTGCTTTACTGGCCTTACTGCCCGCATTAAGCTATAGCCAGTACTACCAGAAAGACATACTTGGCACCCGCCAAACCATGGAACAGATCAAACAGTACAAAACAAATAAGATCCGCAAAGTTGTACTTCAATCTTTTGAAGCAGGTGGCGAACCGGTGAAAGAATTTGTTTGTTTCCAGGAAATAAGCCCGGCGTTCAACATCATTAAAACATATACACAAACCATCAGCACCATGCAATCGGTATTGGTGAGCCAGTTCAATGCCAAAGGCCAGCTGATACGCAGTGCAGACAGTTCCACCTCTACTTTGAATGTGTCAACCTACATCTATGATGCTGCAGGAAGACTGGCTGTGGTGGAAAATACATCGCAGGCCTATGCGTATAAAACAAAAGAAACAGTGAAGCATCAATACAATTACGATTCAACAGGTTTTCCTGTTTCTATGTTGCAGATAAAAAACGGCACCGATACAACGGTTGTACAATTTAAACCTGATGAAAAAGGCAATGTGGGTGAAGAGATCATTCTTGCAAAAGGTAAACCCACGCAAAACTGGTATTACTATTACGATGAGCAAAACCGCTTAACAGATGTCGTGCGTTATAATGAACGTGCCCGCCGTTTACTGCCCGATTATGTGTTTGAATACAACGATCAATCGCAGGTTTCGCAGATGATATCTGTACAAACAGGCAGCAGCGATTATGTTACATGGCGCTACCAGTATAATGGACAGGGGTTAAAAGCAAAAGAAAGTTGCTTTAGTAAACAAAAGCAGTTGATGGGATATGTTACGTACAGGTATGAGTGATGACAGACCTCCGGGGTTTTTAAAACCCCGGAGGTCTTATTCGTCATTTATCTTTAGTTCAACTTTTTGCTGATGAAACTGAATAAACTGTTCACGCCCGCCAAACCATGAAAGAACTTCGTCTCGTATAAGTGAAGTTGGAGCTGAATGAATCAATGCATGATAAGAAGAATGTGCCCAATCTTCAATTCGCATACAAAAGCCATGATGAACAGCATTAGCATGT
>JAACZX010000167.1 GCA_009996555.1 Chitinophagaceae bacterium
AATCAGTAGGGGCGCTGTGATTTTAACAAATTCAATATTCGTTTTAGGTTCAGCCATAAAATCAATTACTCGAAAAACCTGATTCCTCAGCTGCAGTAACATCACTGTAATCTTTTACCACGTTATACAACGTGTCACGTTCAACAGGTTTTCTGTTTACCTGTTTAATAAGCGCCACTAATTGCTCTGTGGTCATGGTAGGTGTTTGCTCTTCGCTGCCTGCCATGCTGTAGATCTTTGTTGTATCATCAATGGTGCCGTCAATATCGTTTACACCAAAACTCAGGGTCATTTGCGCATTATGTCTTCCAAGCATTGGCCAATATGCTTTCAGGTGCGGAAAATTATCGAGGAACAAACGTGCAATGGCATACGTCTTCATATCTTCCACAACAGTGCTTTCCGCAATATTGCTCATGTCGTTATCCTGGTTGCGGAACTTGAGCGGTATAAAAGTCTGGAAACCCTTCGTTTCATCCTGCAGGTTACGCAAGCGGTTCATGTGGTCAATACGGTGTTCGTATGTTTCAATATGTCCGTACAACATGGTGGCGTTACTGTGCAAGCCTAATTTGTGTGCAGTAGCATGGATGTTGAGCCAGCCATCGCCATCTACTTTGTCAGCACATATCTGTTGCCTGATCTCCGGATGAAAAATTTCAGCACCACCGCCGGGTATGGAATCCAGCCCGTGACTGATGAGTATTTTTAATCCTTCTTCCACACTCACTTTTGCTTTGCGGAACATATAATCGTATTCAACAGCAGTAAATGCTTTGATGTGCAGATCAGGACGATGTGTTTTGATTGCCTTCAACAGGTCAGCAAAGAACTGCAGATCCATTTTCGGGTGCACGCCACCTACAATATGCGCTTCTGTAACAGGCACACCGTCGTATTTCTTTACCATGTGCAGCATCTGGTCAATGCTCAGTTCCCAGCCTTCATCACGCTTTGCATACAATTTGGAGTAGGAGCAGAAGTTGCAACTGAATACGCAAACATTGGTGGGCTCAATATGAAAATTGCGGTTAAAATATGTAGCATCACCATGCAAACGTTCACGTACAAAATTTGCCAAGGCGCCTAAAAAGGGGAGACTTCCTTTTTCAAAAAGCAGCAGCCCATCTTCTTCTGTAATACGTTGGTTGTTGTATATCTTATCGGCTATCTGCGCAAGATCATTGTTGATTCTGTTGCCTTTCAATATTGCTTCAATTCCTGTTTGCATAATGTTCTTTTGTTTGGGTTGCCGTGCTTGCCGGTAGCCCGGCAAGGTATAAATATAACAGCGCAACTTTTGGCAAAGTTACGCTGCGAACGGTTTCAAAAAAGAATGACTTCTCTGCTGTAAAACAGCTTAATTATTGACCTTGATCACCCTGAATGTGTCGGTTGAGCGTGAGCGGTAAACAATCTGTACGGTGTAAATACCACTGCTCATACCTGCAAGATTAATTTCCTGGTAACCTGGTGTGGGAACATCAACCGGCCGTCCCAATGCAATTCGCTTTTGCCACACAAGCTGGCCAACTGCATTGTACACATTAATGTATTCAATGTTTGCAGGCGGATCGAAGTATTGCAACGAAAACTTATCTCTGAACGGATTGGGAGCAATCATAACACCTTTGGCAAGCAGGTTCGGGTTTACATCACGCACTTTTATATTGATATCATCAATGTAAATATTGTTTCCATAGTTGGCTGTATTGCGGAAAACAACCTGAATGTACTGCTGTGTGGCACCGGAAAAATCACCTAGGAATACACTGTCTTTACGCCACTCACTTGCTGTTGGAACAAACGCATCTCCAACGGCAATATTACCTGTAGTAATTAAAGATCGTCCCCATTTTTTATAGACCGGCCGCATGGTTAGTCCGCAATCATCCGTTACAAAAACTTCCAGTGTGTCGGTATCTGCACCAGTCTGAAAGGGATCCTTATACATCGCTGCTGCTATTTCAAATGTCAGGAATGCAGAGTCTTTTCCACGAACTTCCAATAAGGGTGAATACATGAAATCATAAGTTGGAGTATTTGAATTGTCGTAATTGTTTATGAATATAGATGCAGCACCTGTTTTTGCAGCCGCAGTTGTGCGTTCCCAGGTTATATCATCGTCGGGATTTTGCCGCTGCCATAAAGAAGGAGGGAAGCTGGTTGATTCAAAGCCTTCTGTTAACGGAACAATGCCCACCGGCAGCACCACCGCATCAATACGTGTTGTATCGTTTGTTAAACGCTGATCAGTATTTCCATTTGGGTTTGATGTATAAATAATAAGATTGGCATTTGTACCCGGGCTAAGGTTCATCACATTCAATGTAACGTTGGTTGATGCCAATGATGCAAGGTTGCCTGTCCAGTTTGTAACAACGGGAGCGCCTGTTCCAAATCTTGCTGAAATGGTAAGACTTGTAATGGCTGCAGAGCCTGCATTACGGATAGTTACCACAGGACGATAGGTATTGTTACAGGTGTAAACAAAGTTGTTGCCATTGTTACAGGGGCCAATGGCGGGATCGTTGATCTTTACCAGTTGTGCATCACGGGTAAGTGGTGTAACAGGTGTGCATCCGTCGGATGTGGAGAGAGCCTGCATCCAAACCACAGAAGCAAGCGTAGCTTCCATCCGTAAATGCTGTTGGGGTGTGTACATCACCATTGCTAAATCATCCACATAGTCCATATAATTCATCCACATAACTCCCGGAGCATTGGGTGTACAAATATCTTTAATGATACTGTCAGCTGCAGGTGCACCCATCACGCATTCATATTGCGGAGGTGTATCAGCAACGCCATCATCATCACTGCAGCTTTGATTGCCATCACAATTATTAGGTCCCCAGATATGTTCAAGGTCGAAGTAATGCCCAATTTCATGAGTGGCAGTACGGCCACGATTAAAAGGAGCCTGCGCTGTTCCCATTGTTCCAAAGGCGGTATAATTGTTTACAAAGCCACGTTCATTTAATGGAACTGATGTAAGTGAAGCGTAATACGAATAACCTAAATAAAAACCGGGCATGGCACATACCCAAATGTTGAGGTATTTGGAAGGGTTCCAGGCGTTGCTGCCGCCGGAGCAGGTAAACTTAACTGGATCAGCATCGCCTGGTTCCGATATGGTGGATGATGCCACACGAACGATACCATTGGATGCTTCGCCTTGCGGATCTCTTTTGGCCAGGCAAAAACGGATATTGCCTTTGCCGAATCTTGCTTTAAAAGCGGCGGGAATGCGGGTTGAATCGGCATTCAGTCCGGCATAATCTGCATTCAGCACATCTATCTGTGATTGTATCTGCGCATCTGTCACCAGTGATGGGTTAGGCAATATCACATGCACAACCACCGGTATAGTGATGACAGCGTTTGTGCCCAGCGTTTCCCTGAATTGTTTCAGCTGATTATAACGGGCTGTAACCGATTGGCGGTTGTTCAGCATTTGTTCTCTGATGCGGGGATCTTTTTTAACGGCTTCATCAAAGACGATCTGTGAACCGCAACGCTTTGTATTGGTTATTCGCTGTTGAACCGTTGGTTTTTGCTTTTGGGCAAATGTATTCGTCCAAAAGCTGCAGGCCAGCAGAAAAAGAAGAACGGGGTAGATCAACTTCATACAGGATGTTATACTGTGAATGTACGAAGTCGTGCCCGAAATGGTTGCTTTTGTCAAACACAGATTTTCGCCGTTTGTGTAAACATTCAACGAAGAGAACAGGCAGGTGAACATTGTTATGGGTGTTATAAAAACCATTATCTTTCAAGCCAAATACAAATCCTTCAATTAAAACAATTGTTGATGAATCTGAAACTTCGTCTTACAGTATTAAGTTTTCTGCAGTTTTTTGTTTGGGGAGCCTGGTTAATTACCATTGCTACTTATTTTTTTTCGAACAATATGGGAACGGGGAGTCAGTTTGGAGCAATCATGTCAACGCTTGCTTTAGGCTCTCTTGTAATGCCGGCTATTACGGGGATTATTGCAGATAAATGGGTGAACGCAGAACGGCTTTATGGGATTTTGCACATACTATACGGAGCTGTGTTGCTTTATGTGCCACAGGTGAAAGATGCGGATACCTTGTTTTATGTGATGCTGCTGGCGATGATTTTTTATATGCCAACCATTTCTTTATCAAACTCAATTGCCTATACAATTCTCAAGCGAAATAATTATGATGTTGTAAAAATATTTCCACCAATCAGGGTGTGGGGAACAATTGGATTTATTGTTGCCATGTGGATTACCAATCTTAGCGGAAGTAAAACAAATGCCAACCAGTTTTATATTGCTGCGGTAGTTGCTATCTTACTGGGTGTGTTTGCCTTTACGTTGCCGAAATGCCCGCCACAAAAAACAATTTCAAAAGACGCCTCTGTTTTTGAACAGCTTGGGTTAAATGCATTTAAGTTGTTTGGTAACTACAAGCTTGCTTTGTTTTTTATTTTCTCTTTGTTTTTGGGTGCAGCTTTGCAACTCACGAATATGTATGGCGATACCTTTCTTGATGATTTCAAGAAGATACCAATGTACGGTCCGGAATCTTTTGTTGTAGAGTATTCTACAATCATCATGTCCATTTCGCAGATATCTGAAACCTTGTTTATCCTTGCCATCCCTTTCTTTTTAAAGCGATTTGGTATTAAAAAAGTAATGCTGTTTTCCATGATAGCATGGGTGCTTCGGTTTGGATTGTTTGCCTATGGTAACCCGGCAGATGGTTTATGGATGATCATTCTTTCCTGTATTGTTTATGGTATGGCATTCGACTTTTTTAATATTTCGGGATCGTTGTTTATTGAAACCACTACTGATTCAAAAATCAGATCGAGTGCACAGGGGTTGTTTATGATGATGACAAACGGCGTGGGTGCATATATTGGAGCGAAGATCAGCGGATTGGTGATTGATAAATATTTTACGCTGAAGTTCTCCGATATGAACAGTTTGTTGGCTTTTGTAAAAGCAGATGCAGACAATCCGGCTGTTAAAAAGATACTGGAATACAATGAGGTTTTAGCAGATGGAACATTTAAATCGGCAGTGTATATAAAAGAATGGCAACCCATTTGGCTGGCATTTTCAATATATGCGTTAGTAGTGGCTGTGTTGTTTGCAGTATTGTTCCGGCATAAACATGATCCGAAATCAATTACAAATATTGGACATTAAAAAAGATTTCAAATAGCTATGGAGTTAGCTGGTTTTATTCTTTTGTTTGTTGGTTTAGTTTATGCTGTAATGCCGGATTTAAATCTTCGTCTTTATCCTAAAGATAATCCAGTTGTGCACGGAAAAATTAAACGTGGGGAATACATAAAGACCATTCGGATAATTTCGGCAGTTGCAATTTTTATTGGAGGAGCTCTTTTGGTTGCGTCGTTTTTTATATGAGTACTTCTACAAAAAACTAAGTTCTTCATTTTTCAGAAATGTATCGCATTAAAAAAGAAACCCCGCCAACGGCGGGGTTTCTTTTTTTGATGACTGCTCACCCGAAGGGTGACTGCTCATCGTATTATTATTTGCTGAGATTAACTCTGGGTTTAACTCTTTATCTCCTGTTCTCTGCGGTGAAGAAATAGTTCAACATGTTCATTCTTCGACTTCGCTCAAGGTTGGTTATCCCTTCTTCACTTCTTTCGCCCATGCATCTTTCAATGTAACGGTGCGGTTGAAAATGAGTTTATCGTTAGATGAATCTTTATCTAAACAATAATACCCTTTCCGC
>JAACZX010000168.1 GCA_009996555.1 Chitinophagaceae bacterium
TGGTTGCTTCATCATACATTTCGCTTGATGCAGCATCCATAGCAATACCAACCTGTTCGCCTGGTTTGTAACCGGCTGCAGTAATCGCTTCCAGTACAGTTTCAATGGCTTCTTCGTTGCTTTGAATTTCAGGTGCAAAACCACCTTCGTCGCCCACGTTTGTGCTGTAGCCTTTTTTCTTCAATACAGATTTCAGGTGGTGGAAGATCTCAACACCCCAACGTAACCCTTCACTGAAAGAAGGAGCACCAAAAGGAATAACCATGAATTCCTGGAAGTCAATTTTATTATCAGCATGTGCACCGCCATTCATAATGTTCATCATTGGCATTGGTAACACTGTGCTGTTTACACCACCCAGGTAACGGAATAACGGCAAACCGCTTTCTTCTGCAGCAGCTTTTGCAACAGCCATACTTACCGCCAATGTTGCGTTTGCACCGAGGTTACTTTTATTTTCAGTTCCATCAATTTTCAATAATAATGAATCGATGTAAGCCTGGCGTGTAACATCAATACCAATTAACTGATCAGCGATCACTTCATTTACATTCGTTACAGCTTTCAATACACCACGACCAAGGTATTTGCTTTTATCACCATCACGAAGTTCAACCGCTTCGTGTTTACCTGTACTTGCACCACTTGGTACAGCGGCACGGCCAATAATACCATTATCAGTTATCACATCTACTTCCACAGTTGGATTACCACGGCTGTCGAGAATTTGTCTTGCATGAATGTCGGCAATGAAGCTCATAAAATTCAGTTTGTAGTTAATGTTATAGTCCGGAAGTCGGGAAGAGAAAAGACCGGAAGAGTGTTCGTTCCGAAGATGGAGATCAGCAGAGTTGTTCTTTCGGACTTTCTAACTTCTCTCTTTTCTGACTTTGTTGTTTGCGCTGCAAAGAAAAGACATTCAACGGCAGCAACAAAGGATAAAAGGCAGTGAAATTGATTATTTTTAAGTACAACAAACGATTGTTATGGATGTACAACTGGTTACAGCTGCTGCAATGGGAATTGCTTTGAGTGCCTGCTGTGGTTTCAGGGTGTTTGTGCCCATGCTGGGGGCCAGCTTTGCAGCGTGGCAGCAATGGTATAATTTACCAGCTGATATGCAATGGATGGGCTCGCTGCCAGCTTTGATCTGTTTTGCAACAGCAGCCATTTTGGAAATAACGGCATACTATATTCCGTTTGTAGATAATCTGCTCGATACTATTGCCACCCCATTAGCTGTTGCTGCCGGAACTATTCTTGCAGTTTCGTTTTTGCCCATTGCTGATTTTAATCCTTTGCTGAAATGGATACTGGCCATTATTGCGGGTGGGGGTGCTGCCGGAACAATTCAGGCAGGTACAGGTTTGTTACGTTTGTTTTCTTCAAAAACAACTGCAGGCACAGGTAATGCTGTTGTATCAACAGGTGAAAATGCAGCAGCGATTGGCGGCACAGCATTAAGCTTTTTTACGCCGGTAATTATTGCGGTGATGATGTTGCTGTTGATAGGATGGATATTGGTGAAGGGGCTGAGGAGGCTAATGAAATGATGGCTGCTTACTCAAGGGTGACTATTCATCGTAACAAGATGCAATGTTATGCAGTCACACTTCGGGTAAGCAGACAACGCTAAGCTGTTAAACTTCTGAACACATCTTCAAGATTATTATTATCACTCGTAAGTGAAAGGATGTTGAGGTTCTTTTCAATGCAAATCTGCAATAATTGTTTTTTTAATTGCTCTGGATCATCTGTGTTGAAATTCCATGTAGTTCTGTTTACTCTTGAAATATTCTGAATTTGATTAAACAACAGTTCATCCACTTCTTCTTTAATTTCAAGTGTAACTGAACACGAGTGGGCATTTTGCACCAGTTGCGAAAGCTTATCATCGGCCACAATATTTCCTTTGTTGATGATGATCACCCGTTCGCAAATGGCCTGTACTTCCTGCATGATATGCGATGAGAATAGTACCGTTTTATTTTTTCCTAACTCTTTTATTACATTTCTTATTTCAACGATCTGGTTGGGATCAAGTCCACTTGTCGGCTCATCTAATATCAATACTTCAGGATCGTGAATAAGTGCAGCAGCCAAACCAACACGTTGCTTGTAACCTTTTGATAACTGCCCGATCTTTTTATGTGCTTCAGGTGTTAGGCCAACCTGTTCAATTGTTTTTTGGATTTTATCTTTTGGATTTTGTACCTGATGCACTTCAGCAATAAAGGAAAGATATTCACGTACATACATGTCGTAATACAATGCATTACTCTCCGGCAAATAGCCGATCTTTTGTTTAGTAGCCGTTGCGGTATCACTCACTTTTATATCGCACACCAGTGCTTCGCCGGCACTTGGCTGAAGATAACCGGTGATCATTTTCATGGTGGTGCTTTTTCCTGCACCATTGGGTCCAAGAAAACCAACGATCTCTCCTTTGTTTATTTTGAAAGAGATACCGTTTACTGCTTTCTGCTCACCATACATTTTAACCAGGTTATTTACCTCAATGGACATGTGCTGTGTTTGGATCAAAAATAAATGAAATATCCAGAAAAATTATTCCGGCCAGTTTGCCGTTGCTGTCATCACATCAGGGAATAAGCAGAACGGTTCCTTTTTGTTTGTATTGTTTGCCGTTTCTTGTATAAGCAATTGTCCAGCTGTATAAACCGGCAGGAGCTTTTTGATTATTGATGAGGCCGTTCCATCCATGAAAGAGATCGTTTGAAAAAAATATCTGCTGTCCCCAGCGGTTGTAAATTTTAAAATCAAATGCCTGGATCCGGAAGAATGCTTTTGCAAACAACACATCATTCAACCTGTCGCCATTGGGTGTAAATGCATTGGGTACAAAAATCATATCGGCACAATCTTTATACTCTACAAAAATTTCATCAACCGCCACACCACAGGTATTACCAACCGCCACAGCGTAGATGCCGCCATTTGTAATGGTGATGCTGCTGTCGGTAACATTGTTACTCCATAAATAATAGTCAGCTAATGGATTTGCTGCATTTACTGTTAATGCTTCGTTTGCACAAAGAGTTGTATCAGCAGGTAATTGAACAGTGGGTGTATACGTACGGCTCACGATAAAGCTATCAACACGGTCGCATACTGCATCACTTGTCCTGACAATATATTTTCCCGTGTTGGTAATTGTCCGTTGCGGATTGGTACTCCCATCACTCCATAAATACGATGTGGCAGCAGCCTGTTGTGCATCAGCAAAAAGCGTTTGTGCATCACAAAGCAATGTGTCTGTTGGCACCATGCGTTGCAGCGTGTTTGTCTGAATGCTGACGATGGCTGAATCACTACTTGAGCAACCACCTTTTGTAATTAACCGTACATGATACTTGCCATTGTTTGCAGCGCTCACATTCCTTACCCGCAATGTATCGCTACTCATATTTAGCGGATTGCCATTTATTGTCCATATATATGCAATGGCATCAACCGGAACAACAAGCAACAGATCTTTTGCCTCGCATACAGGCAAGTTGCTGTGCAGCAGGGGTGGGGTTGGTGCAAATACGTGAATAGGTATTGATGGTGATACAGAACGGCAATTGGCGGAATTAATATTTGCCTGTTCAGCCACCAGCAAACGGTAGTTACCACTATCTGATTTCTGAATATTATTGATGGTAAGACTTGTGTTGTTGGCACCCGGAATATTGTTCCAGCCACTGCCATTGTTGAATTGCCATTGGTAAGCAGGAGCTGCATAAGAGCCGCCGCTTATAGTGGTGCCGATGGAAACATTATTGCCTGTACAGGCATCGTTTGTGTTCAACATTGTACCACTCACTACAGGTGCAATCGTTGCACCGCACAATGTAAACTCAATATCATCAAGTGCAAGATCGTTCCCAAGTCCGCCAACCTGGTTGTTGAATATGCGAAGTATAACTGAATTTTCACCTGCAGGTAGCGAAAAGTTAAAACCATATTTTGTCCAGGTAAAGGAACTGAAACGGGGGATAACAGGTGTAACAAAATCAGACAATACATTGCCCGTAACAGCGCTTGCAATTTCAAAACGTAATACTGGGTCGAGCGGATCAGTTACGCCTGCTTTCAACAGGTTAGCTACCCATGCGGAGAAATAAAGTTGTGAACCGGAACAAAGGTTATCAACTCTTGTTTCGTAAAATTTTCCAGCTGTATAATCAGCATTCACAATCATCATATTTCCGGAAAATGAACGGTCGTATCCTACATGCCAGGTGGAATATTGCGGTTGGCCATTTGCAATGTTCGCAGTTGTTTTGCGGATGGCGTATTCTCCATCGGCTATTGTTCCGAGGGAATCAAATGTATAGGTAGTCACTCCCGCCGGAAGTCTTGGCCCTGTTAGAGGTGAATTGAGATCTCCGCCAAAATTTTCATAAAATAATACATTGCTTGAACATTGCGCATACGATTGAATATGCAGCAATGTTAAAAGGGCAATCGTTGCCATAATCAGAAATGGCCTGGAGGTATACATTGTTTGCTGAGACCTTAAAAGTAGCGAAAGCTATCATACAAACAAAAAGCCCTTGCTAAACAACAAGGGCTTTCATAAAAAACCAACCATATGAACAGACATCGAACAGATCAATAGGGTATTGTTCGTGTTCTTTCAATATAAAAGACCTGTGTTGAATAAAAATCGCTGCACAAGCCTGCAATCTTTTTATATTTATGGCCCGAAAAAACGAATGATGTCATATCCTTACCAGATTAAATCTTACGACGAGTACAAAGCAGCATATCAGAAAAGTGTTGATGATCCTGAAGCATTCTGGGGTTCAATAGCACAACATTTCCTGTTTCGCAAAAAATGGGACAAAGTGCTTGAATGGAATTTCAGAGAACCAAAAGTAGAATGGTTCAAAGGTGCAAAACTGAACATCACCGAAAATTGTATTGATCGGCACCTGGAAACCATGGGCGATAAACCCGCCATCATCTGGGAGCCAAACAATCCTGAAGAACGTGTGCGTGTTGTAACGTACAACCGTTTGCACAAACGTGTTTGCCAGTTTGCACAGGTGCTCATTAATAATGGCGTAAAAAAAGGCGACCGTGTTTGCATTTACATGGGCATGGTGCCTGAGCTTGCGTATGCAGTATTAGGTTGTGCACGCATTGGTGCAATACATAGTGTGATCTTTGGTGGCTTTAGTGCACAAAGTATTGCCGATCGTTTGTACGATGCACAGGCAGAGTTTATTGTTACCTGCGATGGTGCTTACCGGGGTAATAAAGATATTCCGCTTAAGAGTGTAATTGATGATGCATTGATTGGTAACCGAACTGTAAAGAAAGTAATTGTATATACACGTACACGTACTCCTGTATCGATGTTAAAGGGCAGAGATGTGTGGTGGGAAGATGAAATGGAACATGCCGAACACCAGGTTGAAAAGAATGGTGTTGTATCATTCCCCGCAGAAGAAATGGATGCAGAAGATCCCCTGTTCATTTTATATACCAGTGGCTCCACCGGTAAACCCAAAGGGGTAGTGCACAGCAGTGCAGGATATATGGTGTGGACGAATTATACATTCGTGAATACATTTCAGTACAGCAAAGGCGATGTGCATTTCTGCACAGCTGATATTGGCTGGATTACCGGGCACAGTTATATTTTGTATGGCCCGTTAAGTGCAGGTGCAACTTCACTCATGTTTGAAGGTATTCCTACGTGGCCCGATGCAGGACGTTTCTGGGATAT
>JAACZX010000016.1 GCA_009996555.1 Chitinophagaceae bacterium
CGGTTTTACAGATTTTGGATTTCCTTCAAAAATAATCTATCTGTGTTGAAAATGGAAGCTTTTAAGCCGAAATGTGTACTGCATATTTTTACATCTCTCCTTATCTTTGCCGCCTGTGAATTTTGAGTTGTTGCAGCAAAAGTTTAATGATGATCCCCGTCTTTTTCAACTGGCGGACAGGCTTTCTTTTTCTCAAACGCAACGGATCTACCTGAAAAATCTGTTGGGAAGCTCATCGCAGTTCGTGGCAGCTTCGGTTTTTAACCATTCTTCGCTGGAGCAGTTCAATCATGTGTTTATTGTTAACGATGCGGAAGAGGCTGCTTACTTCCACAATTCGCTGGAAAGTATTACCAAAGAACTCAACCTGTTCTATTTCCCTTCATCATTCAAGCATCCCAAGAATTTTCGTTTGCTTAACTCATCGCATGTAATGTTGCGTACAGAAGCATTGACGAAATTTTCAATGCCCACCGGTCAGCGTGTTGGAGCAATGGTTACTTACCCCGATGCCTTGTTTGAAAAAGTAGTATTGCCGAAAAAGCTGCAAGGCAATATGCTCCTCATTAAAACCAACGATACATTGGACGTTGACAATATGATGGGCTTTTTGGTTGATCTTGGTTTTGAACGCACCGATTTTGTATATCAGCCAGGCCAGTTTGCAGTACGTGGTGGTATCCTCGATATTTATTCCTTCGGCAATGAAAAGCCCTATCGTTTGGAATTGTTTGGAAACGATGTGGACAGCATCCGCATTTTCGACCCCGAAACACAATTGAGCGAACGAAGATTGGCGCAGGTGAGCATCATCCCCAATGTGGAAACACAATTTGAAAGTGGAGAAAAAGTTTCGCTGTTTGATTTTTTGCCGGAGAATACGATTGTGTGGGTGAAGGATTTTGACGTGATGAAAGAACGATTGCTCACCATGGAAGAAGACATGGAGCAGTTCTTGAAATTGCCGGTATCAAAACAGGAGCGTGATGAAGATGAACGATTGGAAAAGATCGATCTCAATGAGCAGGATTTCAGCACTGCTGCAATTGTTGAGCAACAGATACAACAACATCATACCATTGAGTTCGGTTACGAACCACATCTATTAAATACCGTTGAAGAAAAGAACAGGTTTGAAATAGAATATCACACCAAACATCAACCGGCTTTCAATCGGCAGTTTGAATTGCTCATCAACGATCTGAAGAGTTGGAATGCAAAACAATTCGACGTATTCATTTTCGCAGAGAATCCAAAACAACTTGAACGCCTGCACAGCATCTTTGCTGATCTGAAAGCAGAAATTCCTTTCACGCCCATTGCACTGGCCATTCATGAAGGGTTTATTGATGAAGACCTGAAAGTGGTTTGTTATACCGATCATGAAATTTTCCAGCGTTATCATAAGTATAAAGTCAAGCAGGCTTACAATAAGAGCAAGGCATTAACTATTCGTGCATTAAAAGAATTGCAGCCCGGCGATTATGTAACGCATATCGATCATGGTGTGGGTACATACAGCGGTTTGCAGAAGATTGAAGTGAATGGTGTAATGCAGGAAGCAGTGCGTTTGATCTATAAGGACAGCGACATTTTGTATGTGAATATTAATTCACTGCACAAAATTTCGAAATACACAGGTAAGGAAGGAAGTGTGCCGAAGATCAACAAACTGGGCAGTGATGCATGGCAGCGGCTGAAAGAAAAAACGAAGACGAAAGTAAAAGAGATCGCTTTCGATCTTATTCAGCTATATGCGCAACGTAAGGCACAGGAAGGGTTTGCACATACCCCCGACAGCTATTTACAAACGGAACTGGAAGCTTCGTTTATGTACGAAGACACACCTGACCAAAGCAAAGCAACAGCTGATGTAAAGAAAGATATGGAAGCACCATCACCAATGGATCGTTTGGTGTGTGGTGATGTGGGTTTTGGTAAAACAGAAATTGCGATACGTGCAGCATTTAAAACTGTGTGCGATGGAAAACAGGCCGCCATCATGGTGCCGACCACCATTCTTGCATATCAGCACTATAAAACATTTAAGGATCGTTTAAAAGATTTTCCTGTAACTGTTGATTATGTGAATCGTTTCAAATCGACCAAAGAGAAAAAAGAAACATACAAACAGCTGGAAGAAGGAAAGGTGGAGATCATTATCGGTACCCACGCCTTGCTGGCAAAAGATGTGAAATTTAAGAATCTTGGTTTGCTGGTAGTGGACGAAGAACAGAAGTTTGGTGTGGGACACAAGGAAAAGATCAAAACATTAAAGACGAATGTGGATTCACTTACGCTAACGGCTACACCTATTCCACGTACGTTGCAATTCAGTTTAATGGGTGCAAGAGATTTGAGTATCATGAATACACCGCCACCCAACCGTCAGCCGATACAAACGGAAGTGCAGGTGTTCCAGGAAGATTTTATTCGTGATGCCATTTATTTTGAAACTGAACGTGGCGGGCAGGTGTTCTTTATTCATAACCGCATTGCAGGGTTGGCTGAGATGGCTGCTATCATTCAACGGTTGTGCCCCGACCTCAGCATTGGTTTTGCACACGGACAAATGGAAGGCCACGAACTGGAAGAACGCATATTCGACTTCATCGATAAAAAATACGATGTACTCGTTTGTACAAACATTGTTGAAAGTGGCGTTGACATTCCGAATGTAAACACTATCATGATCAACAATGCACACCAGTTTGGTTTAAGTGATTTGCATCAGTTGCGTGGACGGGTAGGTCGCAGCAACAAAAAAGCATTCTGTTATTTGCTGGCACCACCCATGAGTACGTTGCCAAATGATAGTCGCAAACGTTTACAAACGCTCGAACAACATAGCGAACTCGGCAGCGGTTTCCAGATCGCCATGCGTGATCTTGATATTCGTGGTGCAGGTAATATGCTTGGTGGTGAACAAAGTGGTTTCATGGCTGAGATCGGTTTTGAAATGTACCAGAAAGTGTTGGATGAAGCCATTCGTGAATTGAAACGCACCAAGTTCCGTGAGCTGTTTAAAGAAGAAATTCAACAGCAGGAAAACTATGTGAAGGATTGTGTGATCGATACTGATCTTGAAATACTGATTCCTGATGCGTATGTTGAAAGCATTGGTGAACGATTGAGTTTGTACACCAGATTGGATAATTGTGAAACAGAAGAAGATCTTATTGAATTTCACAAAGAATTGATCGATCGTTTTGGTCCCATTCCTCCGCAAGTGGAAGATTTGTTTACAACTGTGCGTTGTCGTAGACTGGCTGTTGAACTCGGCTTTGAAAAGATGACCTTGAAAGAACAAACATTACGTTGCTACTTCATCAACAATCCTGATTCACCTTATTTTGAATCTTCGGTGTTCCAGGGCATTATGCAGTTTGTGCAAACATCATTGAACAAAGCTCAACTCAAACAAACAGGCAAACTCTTCCTGTTGGTTGTAAGAGATATGGATGGCATGGAAGCATTGCTTCGTCTTCTTACCCGCATGCATGCAGCCGTGATTGAGAAACCGGTTACAGCCTAACCCCTCTAAATTATTTTCTCTTTTATCGCAAAACGGATTTAATATCGTATTTTCAGTTGCAGAAAGGTGCTGTTTTTCCTTCTTTAACCAATTCATAAACAGTAAACCTTGTATCAATGGAACAAAACTTTGCGAACTCAAGAGAAATCAGGTATGCACAGGTAAGCAGCGACGAGCGCTCAATCGCCATCCTCACGCATGTATTATCTATCTTCTTTTCTATTATCCCGGCTTTGATCATCTACCTGGTTAAAAGAGATCAATCGCCTTACGTTGCAGAACATGCCAAAGAGGTTCTGAACTTTCAGATCAGCATTTTTATTTATTGTATTATATGCATTCCTCTGATCTTTTTGATCATTGGTGTTTTCCTGTTGATCGCTATCGGCATCGGTTCACTCATCCTTTACATTCTTGCTGCAGTAAAAGCTGCAGATGATGTGTTATACAGGTATCCTTTTACCATCCGCTTCATCAAGTAGTTTTACTTTTTTTAAGTTAATTCATTGGTAAAGGCTTTTGGAAACAAAAGCCTTTATTATTTTTGGTATTCCAATTGCACCAATATCTATGACACATTGTATTCTTCAATTAAAACCGGGCTTATGAAACAAGTTCTACTCTTGCTCTCTTTTTCTTTAGTAATTTCTTCCTGCGCCAGAAAACGAATGATGGAACGTGTACAGCAGTACAATATCCGCACCATTGCTGTTTTACCTGCACAGCTGGAGGTAACCGGAAACATTCCAAAGAAGTTAACGCCTGAACAGGTGAAGGAACTCATTAACCGCAATACTACTTTTTTAAACCGTGCATTGTACATTGATCTTGTGCAGTATGTTGATACCCGGCTTCGCCGCTATTCGCAGGTGCAGTTTCAAAGTTCAGAGCGCACGAAGAAACTATTGGAAGAAAAGGGGATCACCGATTCTGCTTCCTGGCAAATGGATCCGGTGGAACTGGCTAAAATACTGGAGGTAGATGCAGTAGTATCAACAAAGGTTACTCAAAATCATATTTTGAGTGATGAAGTGGCGCTTGGTATTGATGTGGTAGGCGGAATCCTGAATCGTACTGTACCACGCATTGGCGTACCAACAGGCATGGCCCGCACCAGTGATATGTTTGTAAGCAGTGCATTAATTAAAGAAGGCTACACGGTGTGGAGCACCCGCTTTACCAATCAAACAGATTGGAATTACCCGTTTCAGCAATCAATCCAAAGTGTAACAAGAGCTATTGCAAGAAGATTTCCGTTGTAAGGATTAGGTATGCTATGTTTACGAAGAGTGTGACTATTTAAAAAGTATTCATAAACATGATATGCCTCAAATAAAAAAGTCGTCCCGTATTCAATACGGGACGACTTTTTTTATGGATAGAATAAAATTAATCCCAGCCTTTTTTAGCAGTGCCTGCTTCAATAGCAGCCAGTGCTTTTGCTTCACTAAGCAAAGAAGTTAATTTGTTGCCTTTACCATCATTACCCTGTGCCATGTATCCGCCCTTTGCTGTACGGGTGATCACTGCATCCAGAATGGGAACGTTTTTCTCCTTTGTCTTTACATTATACGCTGTTAATTGCATAGTTTAATTGTTTATGGAATTAGTAATTTGTTTGCTCTCTTCCGGTCTCCCGGTGCGGGCTAAAGTACGTTTTTTCACCAAAAGGGCCGGAAAATGCTTTCCACAGTCATAAGTTAATGAAAATCAATAAAAAACCGGGCTTTTGCTGAAGCCCGGTTTTGCTTTATATGCAGAAATCTGCTTACACATCAATGTTTGCATACTTAGCGTGAGTTTCAATAAACTCACGGCGGGGAGCTACTTCATCACCCATCAGCATGCTGAACACACGGTCTGCTTCAGCTGCACTTTCAATGGTTACCATTTTCAGGGCACGTGTAGCCGGGTTCATGGTAGTGTCCCATAGCTGATCAGCATTCATTTCACCCAAACCTTTGTAACGCTGCACGCCCACACTTTCATCTTTACCTGCACCAAACTGGGCTACATACCCTTTACGCTGTTCTTCGTTCCATGCATAAGCCATTTCTTTTCCTTTTTTTACCTGGTAAAGTGGCGGCTGTGCTAAGTAGAGATAGCCCTGCTCAACAATGGCTGTCATATAGCGGAAGAAGAACGTAAGGATCAATGTGGCGATGTGGCTACCGTCCACATCGGCATCCGTCATGATAATGATTTTATGATAACGGAGTTTGCTGATGTCGAGAGCTTTTGGATCGTCTGGTGTTCCCATCTTTACGCCCAAGGCAGTGAACATGTTGCGGATCTCCTCGTTATCGTAGATCTTATGCTCCATTGCTTTTTCTACGTTCAGAATTTTACCACGAAGCGGAAGAATAGCCTGGAAGCTGCGGTCACGACCTTGTTTGGCAGTACCACCAGCCGAGTCCCCTTCCACAAGGTATAACTCACAGCGTTGAGGGTCACGATCAGAGCAGTCAGCCAGTTTTCCCGGCAAACCGCCACCGCTTAATACGGTTTTACGTTGTACCAGTTCACGTGCCTTGCGTGCTGCTGCACGTGCCTGCGCAGCAAGAATGATTTTTTGAACAATGTTTTTTGCTTCTCTTGGATTTTCTTCAAGAAATGCTTCCAGTGTGCGGCCAACAGTGCTTTCAACAATACCACTTACCTCACTGTTACCCAGCTTGGTTTTGGTTTGTCCTTCAAACTGTGGTTCGGGAACTTTTACTGAAACAATCGCAGTCAACCCTTCACGGAAATCATCACCTTCCACATCCACTTTTGCTTTTTCAAACAATCCTTCACGCTTACCATATGATGTGAAAATACGGGTGATGGCACGACGGAAACCGGTAACATGCGTACCACCTTCAATGGTGTTGATGTTGTTTACATACGAGAAAATATGTTCGTTGTACGATGTGTTGTAGATCAGTGCTACTTCAACCGCCACATTACTTTCCTCATCTCTTCCTTCCATGTAAACCACGTTTGGTAACAGTGGTTCACGCTTGCCATTGCGGTCGATCATTTCTACAAACTCCACAATACCACCTTCGCTGTAGAATGTATTTGTGTAAGTAGCACCAGCTTCATCCAGCTCACGCAAATCATTTAATGTAATGCGAATGCCTTTGTTGAGGAATGCCAGTTCACGCAAACGGGCTTCAAGAATTTCTTTCTTATAAAGTGTAACGGTGAAGATGCTTGAATCGGGCCAGAAATGAACACGTGTTCCGGTGATTTCGCTGCTGCCGATTTCACGCACTGCATATTGGGGGATACCAATTTTGTATTCCTGCTCAAATATTTTTCCTTCACGCTGTACCGTTACATGCAGCTTGGTTGAAAGTGCGTTTACGCAACTTACACCCACACCATGCAAACCGCCCGATACTTTGTAAGAACCTTTATCGAACTTACCACCGGCATGCAAAACGGTCATAACCACTTCAAGGGCCGAACGTTTTTCTTTTGTATGCATGGCAGTGGGAATACCACGGCCATCATCCTGCACACTGATGCTATTGTCTTCGTGAATATTAACGGTGATGTTTTTACAATAGCCTGCAAGCGCTTCATCAATTGAGTTGTCAACCACTTCATATACGAGGTGGTGTAAACCTTTTTCGCTGATATCGCCAATATACATGGCAGGGCGCTTACGCACCGCTTCCAAACCTTCTAAAACCTGGATACTGTCTGCACCATAGCCGCCATTTTGTGAGGCAGCTGGTGTTGTTTGTTCCTGCAATTCTGTACTCATAAATATGCTGGGAGAACGGGGGTTATTTGGTAAAAATAGATTCGGACAAATGTACGGAAAAGGCAGCGGTTAAGGCGAAATAAAGCACTGTTTTTCACCCATGAATTCCACAATTTTCACATGCATTTTATTGCCTTTTTTGTACCAAGCAATAACCCGGCTGAAAGCAGCAAGCAGGTTGCCAAAACATGACAAAACTCTGTCAATCAACCTCGGTTTAGAGCGTCTTTTATAACCTATCTTTGCGCACTGATGCAGCAGTTAAACGACATTCTATCACTGGCCAACCGGAATCCGCTTATTACGCATGAGCTGGAGCTGGTGTATGAGCTGGAAAAACAAATTCCAGGCTCAGTACAATATGGCATCTACCGTTATAAACTACAACCGCATATTACCCCGGAGGATACCGCTGTGCTGCTGTATAACTATGAGGCAAAGCAACCCAAGGACAAGAATATTGAACTTCGTTTTTGCCTTAATGGGAATAAATACTGTAACAGTAAATCGTGCAGCAATGGTGTTTGCAAAAAAACATCACAGGAATGCGAGGCTGATCCAACTGTTGATGTTTTCCTTTTCCGCTTTACACCCTCTTACCTTTCGCCTTTTACAAAAGGAAGGAATATTGTTACAAAAAGCGACAGGATGCTGGCGTTTAAAGAAAAACAATCCTTTACCACAACAGTTAACCTGTGCAGCAAGATCAAAACTGTTCTTGAAAACCTGATGCAGCATAATTACAGTAATGCGCTGGAGAATATTTATGTAAACAGCCAGTTACAAAGTTTATTGCTGTATGGTTTGGAATGCTTAACCGACCAGAAAGCGGAAGAGAGTTTTGTATGCCGTTTTCTGGCAACAGATACTGCACAGGAAACCATTTTGCAGGCAAGAGAAATTTTACTGCAACGCATTGGCGAACCAATTACCATTAAAGAGCTAAGCCGTAAAGTGGGCACCAACGAATGTTACCTGAAGAAGGGATTTAAAGAAATGTTTGGTACCACCATCTTTGAATTTTACCAGAACCAGCGGATGGAACATGCAAAATATCTCTTGTATGAAAAAGGGTTAAGCGTAACAGAAGTAAGTGCCATGCTGGGTTATTCTTCTATCTCTCATTTTTCTACTGCATTTAAGAAACATACGGGCTTGAAGCCTTGTGAGCTGCTGTTCCGCTGATAACAGATTACGGTTTTCCTTTTTGCGTAAACGCTTTTCCCGATATTGAAAGTAAAAGAAGTTGGTTCATTAGAAATTCGCATCCGAATAAAATGTGAATTATGAACCGGACATTACTAACGCTTAGTCTCGCAATTTTCAGCTTATCAGTATCAGCTCAGCATAATTTAAATAATACAGGTGCCAATTCTCATCCTGCAGTTGTAAATCCAACTCCTGCACCCCTGTTAAAAGGTATTGTGCGCACGAAAGACGGAAAACCTGCTGCTTCGGTAAACATCATCCTAAAGGAAACAAATAAAGGAACCATTACCAACGATGCCGGTGAGTACTTCTTTTACTCTGTTCCGGAAGGAAGATATACGCTGGTGGTTTCATTTACTGGTTTAAAAACAGTTGAAACGGTAATAGATATCAAGAAAGGTGCTTCTGCAGTGCAGGATTTTGTGCTCACTGAAAACGAAACTGAACTGGAAGAGATCATCATCAGGTCATCAACCAACGCAAATGAAAAAATTACAGCTGTTGGGAAAGTGAACATCAAACCAATGGATCTGCCACAGGCAGTTGCCATTATTGGTGAACCAATCATCCGTAACCAGCAGGCACAACGTTTAAGTGATGTGATCAAAAATGTAAACGGTGTTTATTTAGGTACTACCCGTGGTAATACACAGGAAGCGTTTATGGCCCGTGGATATAGTTTTGGCAACAACAACATGTTTAAAAATGGATTCCGCATCAACAGCGGTGCTATGCCCGAAGTAAGTTCTTTGGAAAGTGTGGAAGTGCTGAAAGGAAGTGCAGCCATCCTTTATGGTAATGTTGCACCCGGGGGTATTATAAACATGCGAAGCAAAAAACCAAAGTTTGATTTTGGTGGTGAAGTAAGTATGCGTGCAGGCAGCTTTGACCTTTATAAACCAGCCTTTGATGTGTATGGCCCCATTTCAAAGAAAGTTGCTTACCGTGTAAACGGCACATTTGAATCTGCCAACAGTTTCAGAGAGTCGGTAACATCAAAGCGTTATTACGTAAACCCATCTTTGTTATTTAACCTGGGCGATAAAACAACAGTAATTGTGCAGGGCGATTACCTGAAACATGATTTTACTCCTGACTTTGGTGTTGGAACAGTTGGAACAACATCTTCTACCAATGTGGGTAAACAAATTGCTGATGTACCCCGTTCACGTTTTATGGGTACTAACTGGCAATATACGCACACCATTCAGTCAACTGTTAGTGCTGAAGTTGAACACCGTTTTAACAGCGATTGGCAATTGAGTGCAGGTGTATCAAAAGCATACTATCACAGAGATTATTTTGCAGTTGAAAGAGTACAGGCCGATCCTGAAGGAAAATGGAAACGTCCGCTTGGCAAGTTCGATAACAAAGAAGATTACTATGCAGCACAAATTAACTTAACCGGCAATTTTACAACAGGAAAAATGCATCATAAATTGCTTGCGGGTATTGATGCTGATCAGTATCATACAGCAAATCTTGCATCGGCTATTACAGGTACTATTTATGATACCATCAATATTTTAGATCCTTCTAAGTTTGTACAAAGAACAGATATTCCCAACGCTGTATGGAACACACTTGCAGAAATACCTGTAACACGTTTTGGTGCTTATGTGCAAGACCTTGTAGCCATTACAAAGAAGTTGAAATTACTTGCGGGTGTTCGTTGGTCTTATCAGCATACAGACCCAACCAAAACAACTTACCTGTTGAAGAATGATTCAGTTGCTTATACAACGGCGCAGATCGCTAAGGCATTTTCACCAAGAGTAGGGTTGGTGTATCAGCCAACAGAGAAGATGAGTTTGTTTGCAAGCTATGCCAACTCGTTTACACCCAACACAGGTACCGATATTTATTTTAATCCATTAAAGCCATCGATCATTGATCAGTTTGAATTGGGTATCAAAAATGATTTCTTTGAAAGAAAGCTGAGTGCTAACCTTACACTTTACCAGATCATTAATAACAATTTTGCAGTAATTGCTTTGGAAGATGCAAACGGCAACCCAAACACAAACACGGCCATCAAACAGTTGAGCGGACAAACCATCAGCCAGGGTATTGAAGTAGACATTCAGGGTCGTCCTGTTGAAGGGTTATTTGTTGTGGCGGGTTACAGCTACAATAACATGTACTACAGTAAAACCAATAAAGGCAACGGCAGTTTTGTGGAAGGTCAGCGTTTAGTAAACACACCGCAACATACAGCTAACGCATCGGCCTTTTATACTGTAGGAAAAGGAACATTAAAGAGTTTGAAATTTGGATTCGTATATAACTATACAGGCGATCGTGTTGTGGGATGGAATGATACTTACCAGGCAAACGGAAGTATCTTAAACAGAAGCTTTGGTATAAAAGGGTTCAATACCCTTGATGCAAGTATTGGTTATACCTATAAAAAAGTATCGGTATTGGCCAAGCTGGCAAATATTACAAACACGTATAATTATTATGTGCATGAGAATTACAGTATCAACCCGATCCCACCACGTAATTTTGTGGCAACGGTTTCTTACAAATTCTAAGCAGGAAAAATAAAAGAAGAGCGTCTAAAGGGGACACGTGAACAGCGTGATCCCTTTTTCTCATAAATCCAGAACGTAAAAAAAGTAATTCATTTCAGTAATGGCTAAACAGGAAATCAGCAAAACACGCTGGCAGCAAATAAGAAAGTTGTTTAACGATATTCACTTGTGGCTGGGCCTCAGCAGCGGATTAATTGTGATCGCTGTATGTTTCAGCGGAACAGTATATGTATTCAATACCGAATTAACAGAGAAAGCCGCTCCGCATTTATACAAAGTGGAGGCTGACGCAGGCAAAGAACGTATTCCTGTTGATTCGTTACTGGAAAAAGTAAAGCAGGAAGCAGGCGGAACCATTGCAGGTGTTACTATTCCTGCAGAAGTAAACCGTACTTACCAGTTTAATGTAAAGAAAACAGGTGAAGAAGGGCCAAGAGGAGGTACTACTTATTTTGTAAACCCCTACACCGGTGAAATAACTGGTAATTCTAAAGAGAAGAACGGCACAAAAGAATTTATGGGAACGATGTTCAGTCTGCATCGTTGGTTACTGCTCGATAAGGTGAAGACTCCGATCATTAAAGGAGTTGAGAACAGGAAGCTCGGCAGTTGGATTACTGGATTTGCAACCATCATCTTTACATTGGGATGCATTACAGGTTTGATCATTTGGTTTCCACAAAAACTAAGATTCTGGAGACAGGGATTAAAAATAAAATGGAATGCGGGATGGAAACGTGTGAACCATGATCTGCACAACACACTTGCATTTTATTCATTGATCTTTTTATTGCTGATGGGCTTAACGGGGCCGCAATGGTCGTTTGAGTGGTACCGCACAGGTTTACAAAAAACACTCGGCACTTATAAACCTGCCGAAGTAGGAAAAGCCGGAGAGAGTCGTGAAGGTGGAGCTAAACGCAAGGAAGGGCAGACAAAAGGTGAACGCAAAGAAGCGGCAGCAGATACAACAGCTTTAACTGTTACTCAATTATCAATTGCTGATTACATAATAGAAGCCGATAAAGCATTACCATACACTGGCAATTACGTTATTACATTACCGGCTGATGCTGCTGCAAAAACAATGATCACTAAAACAAAGCTGGGCTTTTTTGCACCTGCTGCAGGCGACCGCATTACCATGATTCCGGCGAATGGTAAAATTGTGAAGCTGGATATTTTTAAGAAGAAACCATTTAACGAACGTGTTGCCGGTTCCATTAAAGCGATCCATGTTGGGAATGTATATGGAACGTTCACGAAAATATTATACTTCCTTGCCTGTTTAGTTGCAACAACATTGCCGATCACTGGTACAATGATCTGGCTGAATAAGATGAAGAAAACAAAGAAGAAAAAAGAAGAACCTGTTGTAGCATTTTCCGGTGAGGAAAAAGTAGCATAAAAAAAGGTGGGTCACCCGCCGTATTTTGGGTGACCCACCTTTTTTTATTTGTCAGACGAGGGCATCAGACAAGCTCTTGCAAACTTTCTTTTGTTGCAGCAATGGTCTTATCTAAATCTTCGTATGTTAATGCATTGTTGAGGAACCAGCTTTCGAATGCAGAAGGCGGTAAATACACTCCACGCTTTAACATGGCATGAAAGTATTTTTTGAACAACTCATTATTGGCTGATGCTGCAGTTGCAAAATCAACCACTGCATGATCGCTGAAATGAATGCTGATCATGGAGCCAAGTTGATTGATGATATACGGTTGTCCCCATGCTTTTAATACTTCGTTCAAACTATCACGTAAATAAATAGTTTTTTCTTCCAGCTCTTTGTAGATAGATGGATTGTTTTTTAATTCAGTTAACAACGTATAACCTGCGATCATGGCGATGGGGTTGCCACTTAATGTTCCTGCCTGGTACACATTTCCTAACGGAGCGATCTGCTGCATAATTTCTTTCTTGCCACCAAACGCACCAACAGGCATACCACCACCAATCACTTTTCCGTAAGTAACAAGATCCGCTTTAATACCCAAGCGTTCCTGCGCACCACCTGCTGCTAAGCGAAAACCCGTCATCACTTCATCAAAGATGAAAACAATTCCTTCTTCATCGCACAATTGACGTAAGCCTTCATGAAAACCTTGTTGTGGTAAAATACAACCCATGTTGCCTGCAACAGGCTCCACAATGATGGCTGCAATTTCTCCTTTATGTTCTGCTGTTAATTTTTTTACTGCATCGAGATCGTTATACGCAGCTGTTAATGTATCATTCGCCACACCTGCTGTTACGCCGGGAACTGTTTGAATATTAAACGTTGCAACACCACTGCCTGCTTTTACTAAAAAGGAATCAGCATGACCGTGATAATGCCCTTCAAACTTGATGATCTTATTTCTACCGGTATAACCTCTTGCCAAACGGATCGCACTCATGCATGCTTCAGTACCGCTGCTCACCATGCGGAT
>JAACZX010000546.1 GCA_009996555.1 Chitinophagaceae bacterium
CTTTTGGCTTAATGCTTTTAAAGAACCGTTTCCACTGAATGATTCTTTGCTGAGTTTATCCTGTATTAATTCTTTTAATTCTGACATGGCCTCACCCTCGGTCCCTCTCCAGTAGAGAGGGAGGCCGAGCTTTGTTTTATTTGTTTATCAATTGTAACTAAGCATTTCAACTCTTGAATTTTAATCACCAGTAAGCTTCAATTAGTCGGAGACTTACAAGTCCTCCCCCTTCGGGGGAGTTAGAGGGGGCTTTCTACTTCTTCTCCCAGTTCTTCTTTAATAAAGTCGTAGCCTTTTTCTTCCAGTTCAAGTGCTAACTCTTTACCGCCTGTTTTTACAATACGTCCTTTGTAAAGGATATGTACATAATCAGGAACAATGTAATCGAGCAAACGCTGGTAGTGCGTAATTACCAATGTTGCGTTGTCTTTTGATTTGAGTTTGTTTACACCTTCAGCAACAATACGTAAGGCATCAATATCCAAACCACTATCTGTTTCATCCAAAATAGCCAGCTTTGGTTCAAGCATCGCCATCTGGAAAATTTCATTACGTTTCTTTTCACCACCACTAAAGCCTTCATTCAATGAACGGCTTAACAATGACTGATCGATATTCACCAATTTCATTCTTTCTTTCATCAACTTTAAGAAAGCAACAGCATCCATTGGTTCTTCACCACGATATTTGCGCACTTCATTGACAGCTGTTTTAATAAAGTTAGTGGTGCTTACACCGGGAATTTCAATCGGGTATTGAAAGGCAAGAAATACACCTTCACGTGCACGATCTTCGGGAGCCAATTCTAACAGATCTTTTCCGTTGAACTCAACAGAGCCGCCTGTTACTTCGTAATCAGAACGACCTGCTAAAACAGAAGCCAAGGTTGACTTACCGCTACCGTTTGGTCCCATGATAGCATGTACTTCGCCTGCTTTAATTTCAAGGTTAATACCCTTTAAGATTTCCTTCTCTTCAATCCTTGCCTGTAAATTTTTGATACTTAACATATGATTTAACACCTCACCCTCGTTCCCTCTCCAAAGGAGATGGAGGCCGGGCTTATTTTTATTTGTTGACAATAGTTTTTTACTTTTCACCTGATGAATAAATTTTCATCAGTACAAGTGTGCGACGCAACGTAAGTTTTATAGTTTCACTAAAGCTAATCAACACAACAAAAAGAACTTCAAAAATTCAACCTGTAACATTTAATCAGAGTGCTACAAGTTCTCCCCTCCGGGGGAGTTAGAGGGGGCCTATCCCACACTTCCTTCTAATGATATCGCCAACAGTTTCTGTGCTTCCACAGCAAACTCCATCGGTAGTTGATTCATTACTTCTTTAGCAAAACCATTGATGATAAGGGCTACTGCAGTCTCCGTATCTAACCCACGTTGATTGCAATAGAAGATCTGATCTTCACCAATTTTAGAAGTAGTGGCTTCATGTTCCACCTGTGCAGTGCTGTTCTTTACTTCAATATAAGGGAACGTGTGTGCTCCACATTTATCGCCGAGTAACAAACTATCACACTGAGAGAAGTTACGTGCATTCACTGCATTCTTACCAACCTGTACCAAACCACGATAAGAGTTTTGACTGAAGCCTGCAGAAATACCTTTCGATACAATGCGGCTTCTGGTGTTCTTACCAATGTGCATCATCTTGGTACCGGTATCGGCCTGCTGATGATTGTTGGTTACAGCAACAGAATAAAATTCACCCTGGCTGTTATCGCCTTTTAATATTACGGAGGGATATTTCCATGTAACAGCACTACCGGTTTCAACCTGCGTCCAGCTGATCTTTGAATTTACACCTGCACAAATACCACGCTTGGTAACGAAATTGTAAATACCACCTTTACCATCTTTATCGCCGGGGTACCAGTTTTGTACGGTTGAATATTTTACTTCTGCATTATCAAGTGCTACAATCTCCACCACCGCAGCGTGCAATTGATTTTCATCACGCATCGGTGCCGTGCAACCTTCGAGGTAACTTACATAGCTGCTTTCTTCAGCAACTATCAATGTACGTTCAAACTGCCCGGTATTTTCAGCGTTGATACGGAAATAAGTGCTTAACTCCATCGGACTTTTTACGCCTTTTGGAATGTAGCAGAAACTACCATCGCTGAACACGGCACTATTTAAAGCAGAGAAATAATTATCTGTCATTGGCACAACCGAACCCAACCATTTTTTGATGAGTTCAGGATGTTCCTGTATGGCTTCGCTCATGCTGCAGAAAATAATTCCCAGCTCAGCCAGTTCTTTTTTAAATGTTGTTGCAATAGAAACCGAATCGATCACCGCATCAACTGCCACGTTACTCAAACGCTTTTGCTCATCCAGCGAAATACCCAGCTTTTCAAACGTAGCCCTTAATTCAGGATCAACTTCGTCTAAGCTGTTGAGGGTTTTCTTTTGCTTGGGAGCGCTGTAATATTTAATGGCGTTGTAATCTACCTTGGGGTACTTCACATTGGCCCATTCCGGCTCGGTCATTTTCAACCAATGACGGTAGGCTTTCAGTCGCCATTCCAGCATCCACTCGGGTTCGTTTTTTTTGGCGCTGATGAAACGCACAATGTCTTCGCTAAGTCCGGGAGGCGCCTCGTCGGCTTCAATATCGGTTACCCAACCATATTTGTATTCGCTCAGGGCCGTTTGCTCCAGTGTATTGAGCATCTCACTCATAATTCGTTCTATTTAGTCGTAATTTCTAATGATTTTCAATCTATACGCAAAAGTACAGATTAATCTATACAAAAAAGTACAGATTGTTTTCGGGATGCGGAAAAAGTTGACATTTTGGGGTGGGTCGGGACGCTGGGGCGGCCTGAACCCTTGGAAATTGGGGGATTGGGATTTTGGAGTTGGGGGTTGTGGGCTATAGAACCTTGAGTGGTGAGTCCCGGTCGAGATGTTTACGGTCTTGTACGACATGAATCTAAATATTAAAAAGCAATTTTCACCGACTTAATCATTCAAATTATTTAACATTTGAATAGACAGTTCATAATTACAGATAAGCTTTTCATGCTGAAGAGAAGTAAATTATCATTCCGTAACTTGTGATATATGGAAAATTCAGAATCTGAAGAATGGTTTGAAGCAAACAAATTAGAGATTAGGAAATTTGCTTCGCATATCAAAAAAGGAGAAAAGGAAATTGAAGAATTATTTTCAAAAGACCATGATTTCATAGGCCGATTGCTTAAGGCCCATTTAATTTTAGAAAATATTATTGATCGATATCTTGAAGTGGAATTACATATTCCGTCGCAAAACCAAATTAACTTAAGATTCTTTCAAAAATTGCTTCTGGTTGAATGCAATGAACCAAAACTAAAATTTCAAATTACTTGTGTAAAAGAAGTCAATTCTGCTAGAAATAAAATTGCCCATAACTTGAACACAACACTTAATAAAGAAAATATTCCAAATATAGTTGGCCTAATTTCGTGGGTAGCTGATTCAAACAAACTTCAAAATTTTACTCCTATTGACTATATTGAAGAGTACACTTATTTTTTCTGTCATATTTTATATAGAAGACTTTATCCAGATTGGAAAACTATGCCATTTGAACTTAAACGTTTATTTGAAGGAGGATAAAACTCATTTATGTAAGCCCTCTTTTGTCAACTCTTACCCTGCCAAGCACATTTATTTTATTTCTCGCATTACTTACTCCCTATCTTTTACAGCCGAGGTTCGTGTCTTCACGAACCAGTTTTGTTACCAGTCACATGTTTTCTGATGAAACGACTTTGTAATTAAGTAATTCACTTCTTCCTAAACCCAATCCTTTCCCTTTCCTCCCATTTCCGTTCAGCAGCTTTTTCATCAAGCATATTTTCCATCGCATCGTAAATCTGGCTGAGTTGCACATCATGTTCACCAATCCGTTCTTTCAGCTCCCGCAATTGTTCTTTCAAATCACTTTCTTTCAGCAGTATTTTCCGGATTTCTACAAAAGCCCGCATAATAGCAATGTTCATTTGAATGGCCCGGTCAGTTGTTAATATCCCACTTAGCATTGCAACCCCTTGTTCTGTAAACACATACGGTAAGTAGCGAGTCCCGCCTCTGCCTTTTGAGGTTGCAGATTGCAACCTCAAAGAATCGGCAGGATTTTCGTTTATGGTTGCAAATTGTGACCTTAAAGCTTCAAACTCGGCCTTTGTTAACTGAAACATGAAATCCTTTGGAAACCGGTTCACATTTCTCTTTACTGCCAGGTTCAGGAACTTTGTTTCTGTTCCATAAAGTTCGGCCAAGTCACGGTCTAACATAACCCGTTCACCTCTTATTTCATAAATGCGGTTTTGAATACTTCTGATGATTTGCATAGGTTGCTGTTTAGCTCATAAAATAGAAAAGATTTCATAAAAAGGAAAGAGCGGCCTGTGGCCGCTCTTTCCTTTTTATTACTAAACAAATTTATTTACCCTGGTTAGGTTCCAGTAATTTAAAGAACTGATCTAACTGCGGCAGAATTACAATCCTTGTTCTCCTGTTCACGGCCTTACCTTCTTTTGTATCGTTTGCATCTACCGGATGGTATTCACCACGACCAGCGGCGGCCATCTTCATTGGATCCATTCCATATTCTTTCTGCAATAAACGCACTACTGTAGTTGCACGCTTTACACTCAAATCCCAGTTATCAACCAGCACACCGTTTCCTTTGTAAGGAACATTATCGGTATGACCTTCAACCATAAATTCAATATCAGGCTGGTTCTTCAACACCAATGCAACTTTGCCTAACACTTCTTTTGCACGATCGGTAATGGTATAACTTCCGCTTTTGAACAACAGTTTATCAGATATATCAATATACACAACACCCTTATCAACTTTAATATTGATGTCTTCGTCATTAATATTACCAATAGCGCCTTTCAGGTTCATCACCAACGCCATATTCAATGAATCTTTATGCGCCATTTGCTGTTGGAGTGTTTGTATGTACGCATCTTTAGCACCAATATTCTGCAGCGACTGCTTAATGCTTTCTGCCTGTTGTTTAGAAATGACTGAAAGATTTTCCAGCTGTTGCAATGTTGCGGTGTAATTCTGCCTGATGAGTTCGTTTTCTTTATTCAGATCTTCTACCCGTTTGTTTAAGCCGGCAATTTCATTTTGAAGACCGGTTTTTTGATTGTTACAATCAGTAAGATTTCCTTCCAGCGTTTGATAACGGGTTTGCAACAGTGCATACTCTGCCTGCGACTTTTTAAATTTCTTACTACTTACGCAGGAACTAAACATCAATGCGGAAGCTGCAACAGCTACCATGTAATTCACTTTCATGTTGATTAATTTTAAGAACAAAAAATAGTCAGGATGTTTTTTACAGGCGTAACGTTTTCCTTTCGGGCCACGAAGGTAGATGCAGATAATCTACTATTGCTTCAGGAAATGTTAATATGCCTGCAATAGCCTTCTCTGAGTTGCTATGTGCAGTAGAGTATAAAAACCCTGCCAAAAATGATGCAAATGTTAAAATTGCATTTCAGGCACTTCTTTTTCAACAACTAATCTTCCGGCAGTTTTTGAAATAATTTCTTCTACAGAAACACCAGGAGCACGTTCAAGCAATTTAAATCCTTCAGGAGTTATATCAAGTACCGCCAGATCAGAAACAATTTTTTTAACGCACTTTGTTCCTGTTAACGGCAAT
>JAACZX010000547.1 GCA_009996555.1 Chitinophagaceae bacterium
TTCTTCAATACGCTTACCAACAAAGCACTGATCGATGGCCTTAAAATGAAACGCCAGGGCGATGCAATGATGGGGCATGATGTAAAACTGAATGAAAAAGAGATCACCATCCTTCGTTTGATGTGCGAAGAAAAGAGCACAAAAGAAATTGCCGATATTGTAGATCTGAGTCCACGAACAGTGGAAGCGATCCGTGATAAACTCAAATCAAAAATCGGGGCACGCTCAACAGCCGGCCTCATCTTATATGCGGTGAAACATAATATTATTGACGGATAAAAACGAACCAAAACCAACCGAACAAGGCGATACTGCAAAGTGTCGCCTCTTTTTTTGAATTACATTCGCTCAGCATGGCATTACAGTATAGTCTTGATGGAAAATTTTATGCAAGCGATCAATTGTTGATCCATCCTGATAACCGTTCTTTCAGGTATGGCGAAGGCTTGTTTGAAACCATGCGTTTTCATAATGGAACGATTCCTTTATGGGATTTGCATTGGCAACGGTTGAGTAAGTCGTTACCGCAATTATATTTTGAATTGCCAGCTCATTTCACTGAAACGCTATTGAAAACAGAAGTTGAACGGCTTGCAAAAAAGAATAATGCTGAAGATGCCGCAAGAATCCGGATTACAGTTTTTAAAGGTGAAGGCGGTATTTGGGAAAAACCGTCCTCTTCTTTTCATTATTTGATACAATGTTGGCCATTAGAGAACAATGTGGTTCGACTGAATGAAAACGGGCTGGAGGTAGGGTTGTTTGAAGATGGCAAAAAGAGTTGCGATAAATTCTCCCACTTAAAAACTAATAATTATTTATTGTACACATTGGCAGCACAATTTGCCAAAAAAGAAAAACTAAACGAATGTTTTATATTGAATCAGTACGGACGACTGAGCGATGCTACAATTGCAAATGTGTTTTTCATTAAAGATAATGGTATCCATACACCTCGCTTAGACGAAGGCTGTATCAACGGGGTTATGCGCTGGTACTTATTGGATCAACTGTCATCAGCCGGATACAATGTAAAAGAAGGTACTTGCCTGCCGTCTGAAATTGAAGCGGCTGATGAAGTTTTTTTAACTAACGCAATGAACGGGATACGTTGGGTAAAAAGCTTCGGCAGTAAAACCTATCATTGTCAGCAAACAGCAGAACTATTCCGCCAATTTATTTCTCCGCTCTTTTTGTGAACATTCTTTAGGTGAAGTTTGTTAACCCCTCATGGCAAAACCGGAAATAAATATTTGTTGGTTCAGGCGTGATCTTCGTTTGCATGATCAGGCAGCATTGTACCACGCATTGAAAGAGAATGTGCCTGTATTACCTGTTTTTATTTTTGATAAGACGATCCTTGATCAGCTTGAAGAAAAGAACGACCGGCGTGTTGAGTTCATCCATCATGCCATTACAGAAATGCAACAGCAGCTGAAAACCATGAACAGCAGTATGGAAGTGTACTATGGTTTGCCAGAGGAGGTGTTTCAGATATTGGTTGAAAAATATACAATTAATAAAGTATTCACTAATCATGATTATGAGCCGTATGCACTGCAAAGAGATATTGCCATTCAACAGCAATTAAACGAAGCAGGCATTTCTTTTCATACTTATAAAGACCAGGTGATTTTTGAAAAGGATGAAGTGCTGAAAGATGACGGCAAGCCTTACACTGTGTTTACCCCTTACAGCCGTAAATGGAAAGCAAAACTCAATGCATTTTATTTAAAGAGTTATCCCGTAGAAAAGTATGCTGCTGCTTTTTTCAAGCAGGAACCAGTAGCTGTTCCTTCGTTAAAGGAAATGGGATTTGAAGCAGCCGGCATCTCTTTCCCTTCTGCTGTAACAAAAAAAGAAATCATTAAAAAGTATAAGGAGCAACGGGATTTTCCGGCAATTGATGGCACAAGCAGGTTAAGTGTTCATTTGCGCTTTGGCACTATCAGCATACGTGAACTTGCAAGAGAAGCATTCGCATTAAATGAAACTTTTTTGAATGAGCTCATCTGGCGGGATTTTTATCACATGATCCTCTGGCATTTTCTGCAGGTGGGTGAGGGCAAGGCTTTCAAAAAAGAGTATGATTTTATTAATTGGCGACACGACGAAAAAGATTTTCAGCAGTGGTGCAATGGACAAACAGGTTATCCTATTGTTGACGCCGGTATGCGTGAACTGAATGCCACAGGGTTTATGCATAACCGGGTACGCATGATTGTTGCATCATTTCTTACCAAACATTTACTCATTGATTGGCGGTGGGGCGAAGCGTACTTTGCAAAGAAACTGCTGGACTTTGATCTGGCTGCAAACAATGGCGGTTGGCAATGGGCTGCTGGTAGTGGTTGCGATGCCGCACCTTATTTTCGCATTTTCAATCCTTATTTGCAAACACAGAAATTTGATCCGAAGCTGGAGTACATTCGAAAGTGGGTGCCGGAGTTTGAAGGATTTCATTATGTAAAGCCAATTGTGCAACATGAGTTTGCACGTAACCGTTGTCTTGAAGTGTACAGTAAAGCGTTGAAGAAATAAATCAGGAATGTTGAGCCGCAGTCTGTAACATTCGTTCCACCGCCTGCATACCATCATCACCCAAATCAAGCGAATAGTTGTTTACATACAGGTCAATGTGCTGGCGCATCACCTCTTCACTCATTTCCTGTGAATGTTGTTTTACATAGTCTGTTATCAAAGGATAATTGCTGAAAGCATACTCAAGGCTTTTTCTGATCAACTGATCAACTTTGAGCTGCAACTCTGCATCAATTCGCTGGTGTGCCACAATACCGCCCAGCGGAATAGGATAACCGGTTGTGTTTTCCCAGTATTCGCCAAGATCAAGAACTTTATGTAATCCTTTCTGCTGATAGGTAAACCGGTTTTCATGAATGATCACGCCCATATCAACCTTGCCACTGACTACAACTTCTTCAATTTCATGAAAGACCATGAACTGTTTTTGTTTTGCATCTGGAAAAGCCTGCGAAAACAGAAAATGTGCTGTTGTGTTTATGCCTGGTATTGCAATCGTTGAATTGTTAACCAGCTCTTGAAGTACTTCGTATTCCGTAGGTCGTACTTCTTTCTTCGTAATTAAAAGAGGTCCCACGCCTTTGCCCAGGGCACCACCACTTTTTAATAAGTTGTATTGATGACGAATGAGTGGATAAACGCCATAGCTGATCTTCGACAGATCAAGCCTGCCCTGTTGCGCCCATTCATTCAATGTTTGTACATCTTCCAGCTTTACATCAAACGATAATCCTTCCGTATCAATCTTTCCATTCACCAACGCATCAAAGATGAAGGTATCGTTGGGACAAGGAGAAAAGCCAAGCGTTAATTTCATATCATCAGTAGTTATAAACTTTCAATCAACCGTATTAATTCTTTGTTCAGGTTTTGCACAGCTTCTTTTAGTTTCCATTTTTGTTTGTTCCGTTCACCCACATAGTTTGAGATGCTTCTGATCTGAACAAAAGGAATATTCTCTTTTAAACAAACCAAATGCAACGCAGCACCTTCCATATTCTCAATTTTTGCTTTGTATTTGCTTTGGTAAAGTGCAGCTGTTTTTTTGGAGCTTGTGATCTGGTTTACTGTAATGCTTCCCACCAAGGGTAATTTTGTACGCTGCATCAACACATCAAAAGTGTTCGGCAGTTTTTTTTGTTTGAATGGAAAGTTGTTTGATGCAAGAAGTTTCAGATCAAAAACATCCTTATAGCCATCTTTTTCCAGCACACCTAAATCAGCCAAAGACTCTTGTTTTACCGTAACAACATCGCCAAGATTCAGCTCCCGGTCCAATGCCCCGGCAATCCCGGCCATAATGATCACGTCGGGCCTTTTCACCTGTAAATGCTTCATTAACGCATAGCTGGTATTCAGCTGACCAACTCCTGTAATCAGGAAATCGAGCTGTAAATCAATATAATCCAGCTTGTTTGTGCTGCGACAATGTTCAATAAAGGGCTTGAGTTCCAATACGGTGGCGGCTACAACTAAACAGTTCATGGAGCAAATTTCGGGAAGATTAAAACAACTTTGCCAATAACAGCAAAATGCCGCATTCTTATTACCTTTGCGGCCCAACAATTTGAAGGTTTCGGCAATGGTTTACTTAACAAGATTAGAACATTTTAATGCGGCACATAAACTCTACAATCCCAAATGGAGCCTGGAGAAGAATGAAGCCATGTTTGGTAAATGCGCCAACGAAAACTGGCATGGTCATAACTACGACTTGTTTGTGACCATTAAAGGGCAGGTGAATGAAGACACCGGTTTTTTGTTTGATGTAAAAAAGCTGAGCGAGCTGATCAAAATTCATGTGCTTGAAAAACTTGATCACAAGAACCTGAACCTGGATGTTGATTTCATGCAAGGCAAAATGTGTTCTACAGAGAATTTGGCAAAAGCCATCTGGGAACAGTTAAGCCCGCACCTTCCTGCTGAGGTAAAGCTTCATTGCATTAAGCTTTACGAAACGCCCCGCATTTACGTTGAATATTTTGGTGAATAAACTTTTTGCGGCGTAACTTGTTATAGTTCTTCAACCCCTGCAGATTACTTTTGAGAAAGTGAGTGGCAGGAAAAGATAACCGGGCTTCTGTCATGCAAAAGAAAGTATCTGTTTTTCGTCACGAACATTTTAATGCTGCTCATCGCTTATACAATCCGGAATGGGCAAATGAGCGAAACGATGCCGTTTTTGGCAAGTGCAACAATCCTTCTTTTCACGGTCATAATTATGAACTGGTGGTGAAGATAACCGGTGTGCCAGATAAAGACACCGGCTATGTGATGGATCTGAAAGTGTTGAGCGACTTGATACGAAAAGAAGTTCATGCACGCTTTGATCATAAGAACCTGAACCTTGATACAGTAGAATTCAGGCATTTGAATCCAACTGCAGAAAATATTGCGATTGTGATTTATGATCTTTTACGTCCGCATATTGATGCCGAAAAGGATTTGCAGATACGCTTGTATGAAACACCGAGAAATTTTGTAGAGTATCCGGCATAATTGATAATTCAGAAAGTGTTTTCATTTTCAAATTCAAAAATTTTCAAATTGAATCATGGCTTATAAAAAAACAGAACAATACGAAGAGGAAGTTACATCGGGCTTAGTGGATAGTTACAGAACTGCTCTTGAATTACTTGGCGAAGATCCTGCACGTGAAGGTTTGCTGAAAACTCCAGAACGTGTGGCGAAAGCGATGCAGTATCTTACACAGGGTTATAACATGGATGCCAAAGCAATTCTTGAAAGTGCAAAGTTTCATGAAGAAGTGAGTGAAATGGTGATTGTGAAGGATATTGAATTATACAGTATGTGTGAGCATCACATGTTGCCCTTTTTTGGTAAGGCGCATATTGCCTACATTCCAAACGGGTACATAACCGGTTTAAGTAAACTGGCAAGGGTGGTAGATGTATACAGCCGCAGGTTGCAGGTGCAGGAAAGATTGACCACGCAAATACTTGAAGCAATAAAAGAATCATTGAACCCACTTGGTGTGGCAGTAGTGGTAGAGGCGCAGCATTTATGTATGATGATGCGTGGGGTACAGAAACAAAATTCAGTGACCACAACATCTGCTTTTTCCGGCGAGTTTCAGAAAGAAGCTACCAGGAGCGAATTTTTAAAACTGATTTCCGGCAAATTCAATTAAAAACCTT
>JAACZX010000548.1 GCA_009996555.1 Chitinophagaceae bacterium
AAAAATAAACGACAGGTAGAAATTACCGGTGAGGTTTTTATAGATGTCACAAAAAAGACCGATCAACCTTTTCATGTTTCATTTACCGCTTACAATAATGGCATTGCAGAAAAAGCAGAGATAATGGTTTTGGGAACCAGCTTCAATATAAATGCTTATCAAAACGAACAAAACACTTCAGTTGCTTTGGTTGAAGGTAAAATACAACTTTCCTCTGTTGCAGGATATTCTGCCGTTATCAATAAAGGACAGTCAGCAACTTTCACAAATCAAAACATTATAGTAACTCCTTTGCTTAATGCAGAAGAAGTAGTTGCCTGGAAAAATGGCTGGTTCGAATTTAAAAATGCATCTATTGAAACAATCATGAAACAGGTAGCACGCTGGTACAATATCGATGTACAGTATGAAGGAAAAATCAATTATCACTTTAATGCTTCCATTGAACGGAATGTAACAGCCGCACAACTCTTGTACCTGCTCGAACAAACCGGTCGTGTTCATTTTACATTACAGACCAATAAAATTATTGTAAAACCTTAAACCTTTTGCCTATGGTATAAGAAAGCGAAAAACCGCCTCGTTAGCGGACGAAGCGGTTAAATAGCCAATTAATAAAACAATCTGTGCAGACTGTCCCTAACGGGAATTTATTAACTAAACCAATTCAAAAGTATGGAATTAAAGATTGCTGGCGGCATCTGTAAAGATGCTGCCTTCAGTTGCCCTGTAAACATATCGGGCACCTTACAAATCACCACCCATAAACTACATTGTTTAACCTGTAAATGCTTAAGGATGATAAAATTCATCGTTCTTTTAACCGTAGTTTTTTCAATACAGGCTTCAGCCAAAAGCCAACAGCTTACACTTTCCTTTTATAATGCAAGCCTGGAAAACATTTTTACAGAAATAAGGAACCAATCGGATTATCGGTTTATTTATACAAAGGAAGAATTGCAGCATAGCAGTCCCGTTACTATTCATATAAAATCTGCTTCACTTGCAACCGTCCTCGACCTTTGTTTTAATGATCAACCACTTACTTACAAACTAACAGGCAAATATGTAATTATTACCAGGAAGCATGTTAGCGGCAAAGCCCCTGTTTTTTCAACCATAACCGGCAAGGTAATTAATCAGAAGGCTGAGCCGCTTGATGGTGCCACTGTAACAATTAAAAAGACCAAAGTTTCAATCACAACAAATAACAAAGGTGAATTTACCTTGTCGGATGTGGAACCAGGTACTATTTTGATTATTTCGAATGTTGGCTACGAAACTGTAGAACATAAATGGAAAGGCGAAGTGTTTATAGAAATTATACTATCCCCGAAAATAAACCAGTTAAGTGAAGTCGTAATAAATCTGAACACAGGTTTTCAATTAATACCAAAGGAAAGAGCGACTGGTTCATTTTCCTTTATTGATAATAAAACATTTAATCAGCAGGTCTCACCCGACATCATGAGCCGTCTTGAAGCTGTTACAAATAGTTTTTATGTAGACCGTTCAACTAACTCTCCCGGATTTCGGATAAGAGGATTAAGCTCAATCCGTGGCCCAAAATCGCCGTTGATCATTGTTGACAATTTCCCGTTTGAAGGCAATATTGACAACCTGAACCCGAATGACATTGAAAACATCAGCATTCTTAAAGATGCTGCTGCAGCTTCTATATGGGGTACAAAAGCAGGCAATGGTGTCATTGTTATTACCACCAAAAAATCAAAATTCAACCAGCCGATTACAACCGAACTGAACATCAATACAACGGTAATAACCAAACCCGATCTATGGTATCTTCCGCAGGCTTCATCTTCTGATTATATCGACGCCGAATTATTTCTTTTCAGTAATGGCTTCCGTTTTGCGGACACAAATAACATCAGCAAGCCTCCCTTCTCTCCGGTATATGAACTGCTTTTTAAAAAAAGAAATGGCAGTTTATCTACTTCCGAAGCTGATGCCGCAATCAACAAATTTCGTTCCTATGATGTGAGGAACGATTTCAATAAACACCTGTATCAAACCGGGCTGAATCAGCAATATGCCATTACCACAAAAGGAGGCTCAGGAAACCATGCATGGTTATTGTCTGCTGGCTTTGATAACAACAGTGACAATCTTTTGGCTACGTATAAAAGAGGGTCAGTAAGATTACAGAATACATTTCGTATAGCAAAACGGCTACTGTTAACTACAGGAGCAACAATGGTTGAATCATATACAAATTCAGGAAATCTGTCATATAGAAGCCTTGGCGGTAACCTTGGATTATACCCTTATGCGAGCCTGGCCGACGATAGTGGCAACGCTCTTCCATATGAAAACTCGTTCCGATTATCTTATTTGGATACGATTGGAGGTGGTCGGCTTTTAAATTGGTATTATTACCCTCTCACCAATCACAAATATGAAACACTTAAACAAAAAACCAGGAACACATTACTGAATATTGGTCTTGATTATAAACTAACAAAATCCTTAACTGCTAACTTTTTGTACCAACTTGAACGGGAAGATGCAGAAAGCATAAACAACTATTCAGTTAATAGTTACTATGCCCGGAGTCTAATCAATACTTTTTCACAAATCAATTATACCACGGGTGCAGTAGTCAATAAAGTGCCTGTTGGTGGCATTTATGATGTTTCAAATGAATCATTAACAGGCTCAAATTTCCGTGCAGGCATCAATTACACAAAACAATGGAAACTGTCTGAAATAACACTCATTGCCGGAAATGAAATCAGGCAACGTTTGTTAAACACAAACAAATTCAGAACTTATGGATACATAGAAGACCCGCTCTCCAGTGGTATTGTTGATAATATTAATTTATATCCTTCATTGATCAGTGGCTCCAATATGCAGATTCCTTCAATTGGCAGCCCCTATTCAAAAAGCAATCTCAGGTTTGTCTCCTTTTATGGTAATGCTTCTTATACATTCAACAAAAAATACACGATTTCTGCAAGTGCAAGAAGAGATGCTTCGAATCAGTTTGGTGTAAGTACAAACAATAAATGGACGCCACTCTGGTCGGTTGGTGGTAAATATGATATTTCACAAGAAAAATTCTTTCACATACAACCGGTTCAATCATTACAATTAAGACTTAGCTATGGTTACAGTGGCAATGTGAATCCAAATAAACTGGCCGTAACAACAACATCTGCAAGTGGCATGTCGCCCTACACACAGCTGCCAACTTATGCATTTCTTTCCTTTGCAGACCCTGAACTCCGTTGGGAAAAAGTGGGTACCATTAATGCTGGAATAGACTTCACGTTGAAAGGGAACAGAGTAAAAGCTGCTTTAGATTATTATACCAAAAAGTCAATTGATCTCTTTGGCGTAATACCAATCGATTATACTTCCGGCATCGGAACAACAGTAGAAAAGAATGTTGCATCAATGACAACAAATGGCTTCGACCTTGAAGTAAACAGCTTGCTAGTTGATAAATCAATAAAATGGTCGTTGGATGTAAACTTCAGCCTCAACAAAGACAGGGTTGATCACTACTACATTACCTCACTCCGGGGTAGCTTTTACGTGGGAAAACAAAACACCATAACAGGTATTGAAGGAAAACCTGTTTACTCCATGTTCTCCTATAAATGGGCTGGCCTCGACCCTGCAACCGGCGATCCGCAGGGATATATAAGCGGAGCCATTTCAAAAGATTACTCAAAATTGACAGGCACAGCCACACTGATCACCGATTTAAATTACCACGGTTCTGTATTGCCAACTTTCTTTGGTTCGTTCGGCAATACAATTAGCTGGAAAGAAATCTCAATAACAGCAAGGCTGATGTACAAATTTGGTCATTATTTCAGGCGGCCAGGCATAGAATATTCATCACTTACAGTTTCTACATTCCAGCATAAAGAAATTGCGGAGAGATGGCAACAACCCGGTGATGAAAAATTCACAACCGTTCCATCAATGCCTTATCCGAATATTTCTAACAGGGATGCTTTCTACCTGAACTCGCAGGTAATGATTGAAAAGGCAGATCACATTCGGTTGCAATACATTTCAGTAAACTATACACTGAGCAAAAGTTGGATGAAGAAACTGGCAATTAAACGAATCGATTTTTATTCGAACATGAATAACATCGGCATTCTGTGGTCATCAACTAAATCAGGTATCGACCCTGAGTATTTGTTAACAATCCCTCCCTCGATAAACATTTCATTTGGTATCAGAACAAATTTCTAATCGTAAAACGTACAGCATGCAAAAAATAAAACTTCACATTATACACGCACCGATATTACTGGCTCTATTATCATTCCTTGCTTGCAAAAAATATCTCGATCAAAAGCCTGTAAGTGGTGTGGACACGCCGGATACATTACCAGAATTGCAAGGCCTGCTGGACAGATATAATCGTTTAAATATTAACGACCCCGGCGCAGACGAAATAAGTGCGGACGACTATTACTTAACAACAGCCGATTGGCAGGCACAAAATGAACAGCACAGGCGAATGCATGTTTGGGAAAAAGACAACTTATTTCCTATTCCTTCACTTGAATGGTCAACGCCTTACAGTTCAATTTACTATGCCAATACTGTTTTAGAAGCCATAGATAAAATTGAAACATTGCCTGCTACCAAAGCAGATTGGAACAACATCAAAGGCCAGGCTTATTTTTTGCGTGCTCGCATTTTCTTCCGCATAGCTAATATCTGGTCGCTTGCTTACGATAAATCTACAGCTTCTTCAGATTTAGGAATTCCGCTGCGTCTTACCACAGACTTTAATGCTCCTTCACAAAGAAACTCAGCACAGGAAACACATACGCTTATAGTAGATGATCTCAAAAATGCATTGCAGTTACTTGATATTGTACCAAAAGCAGTTACTCGTCCATCCAAACCCGCAGCTGCCGGTCTTTTAGCAAGAGTTTATCTTTCGATGAGAGAGTACGACAGTTGCTTTAAATATGTTGATATTGCATTAGGTTATAAAAACACTTTGCTTAACTATAATAACTCGCCGGAAATAAAACCATCGGCATCTTTTCCATTTCAACCTTTCAATACTGAAGTGATTTTTTATTCATCAGTAAATACCCCGTCAATTCTTCTTAACGCAAGAGCAAAAGTTGACTCAACCCTTTACCGGTCTTTTGATAACAATGACCTGCGTAAAACACTCTTCTTTAGAAGCAACAACAACGGCAGCTACGGATTTAAAGGAGGATACACTGGAGACATTGGTTTGTTTACCGGAATCTGTACTGATGAATTGTATTTAATACATGCTGAAATGAATGCAAGGGCCGGAAGATTAAATGACGCCGCACTTGACCTGAACAAGCTGCTCGTTACAAGATGGAAACAAGGCACCTATCAGCCATACGTTTTTACTTCTACGCATGAGGCTCTGCAAATTATACTCACAGAAAGAAGAAAACAATTGCAAATGCGCTGCCTTCGCTGGATGGATATTAAACGGTTAAATAAAGAAGGGTTTAATATCAGTGTGCGTAGAAATGTATCATCGCAGGAATATTTTCTTGAGCCCAACTCCCCCAGGTTTGCCTTACCAATACCTGATGACATAATTAAGATGACCGGAATGCCGCAGAATCCAAGATAAAACAGAGGGCTTAAAGCCCTCTGTTTTTGACTATAAAGTTTTTTTACTTCGTGCTTCAAGTAGCACTTCA
>JAACZX010000169.1 GCA_009996555.1 Chitinophagaceae bacterium
TCCCGTAAGGAGTTGAAAGAGCGTATTCAAAACGATCCTACACCACGCACGACTATTTCCTTTTACTGTTATTTTAAAATTGAAGAGCCAAAAGCTTTTCGTGATCAGTTGTACAAAGACTTTTCTGCATTGGGTGTGCTTGGCCGTATTTACCTGGCGCAGGAGGGCATTAATGCACAGATCAGTGTACCGTCGGCCAATGTGGATGACTTCAGAACTTACCTGTACAAGATAGAAGCGTTAAACGGTTTGCGTTTGAACATAGCTGTGAATGATGATGGTAAAAGTTTTTATGTGCTGGATATAAAAGTGCGTACCAAAATTGTGGCCGATGGTATTCATGATCCTTCGTTTGATATGGCCAACAAAGGAAAGTATGTGAATGCAGCGCAATTCAATCAGCTTACCAACGATCCCAACACTGTTGTGATTGATATGCGCAATCATTACGAGTTTGAAGTGGGGCATTTTGAAAGTGCCATTGAAATACCCAGCGATACCTTTCGTGAACAGTTGCCCATGGCAGCTGATATGATGGATGCAGATAAAGAAAAAAACATCATCATGTATTGCACAGGCGGCATCCGTTGCGAAAAAGCCAGTGCTTACATGCTGCACAAAGGTTTTAAGAATGTGTTTCATCTTGAGGGTGGCATCATCAACTACGTAAACCAGGTAAAAGAAGAGGGACTTGCAAATAAATTTCACGGAAAGAATTTTGTATTTGATCAGCGTTTGGGTGAGCGTGTTACAGAAGAGATCATTGCACACTGTCACCAATGCGGCAAACCGGCCGATACACATGTGAACTGTGTAAACGATGCCTGTCACCTCCTGTTCATCCAATGCGATGAATGCAAAGAAAAAATGGAAGGCACCTGCAGCAAGGAATGTTTTGATTTTATTCACCTGCCGGAAGAAGAGCAGAAACGTTTGCGCAGCGGTATTGATAAAGGACGCAATGTATTCAACAAAGCAAAGTCGAGGTTAAAGGATTTAAAAGTGGAGTAGGGTCGGGACGCTGCAGCGGCCTGAACCATAAACGATAATTGATCATGGTATTAGTACTACAGGTTATAACAGTTTTATTGCTCATTGTTCTGATCATCCTCATTGCATTGCGCATCAGGCGATCAAAACCGCAGAGCCAGCTACCGGAAAATTACAAGGAGCTGCTGGCACATTATGTAAAGTTTTATAACCAGCTTGATGAAGAAGGAAAAGTTGCCTTTGAAAAAAGAGTTGAACAGTTTTTATCGGCAGTAACAATAACGGGTGTACAGGCAGAGGTGGAAGATATGGACAGGATCATGATTGCCGCAGGCGCTGTTATTCCTGTTTATAACATTCCCGACTGGCAATACATTAACCTGCACGAAGTATTGGTTTATCCCGGTGCATTCAATGCAGAGTTTGATCAGCATGGCGATGGACGCAATATTGCAGGCATGGTGGGCACAGGTGCGTTGCAGAATGTTATGGTGCTTACCAAATGGCAACTGCGGCAAGGTTTTATTAATAACAATGATGCACGCAACACCGCCCTTCATGAGTTTGTGCACCTGGTTGATAAAATGGATGGAACAGTAGATGGTGTGCCGGAAATAATTCTTGAACGGAAATACACGGCGCAATGGCGGCAACTGATGGAAGAAACCATTCAGCAAATGAAAACATACGGATCGGATATTGATCTGTATGGCGCCACCAACACAGCTGAGTTTTTTGCTGTTATCTCCGAATACTTTTTTGAACAGCCGGATGCATTACAGGCAAACCATCCCCAACTGTTTGCCATGCTGGAACGCATTTACAAAACCACAGCACAGCAGTAACTATAGCAGGTGAAGCATTTCCCGCAGCGAACGCAACGGGAAATGCAACGCAAAGAGGAGTCAATTTTTTTCAGGCCGTTGCGTACTTTGTTTACGTAGCGCACGCTGCGGGAAAATATTCTTTCAGCAGATCTCTTCTTGTTACAATAATCAAATGCTGCCTATTCTTTCTTCGCAGGCATTTCTCTTCCGCCCTGGTATAATACAAGCGATTCTGTTTTGCCTTCTGCATTTTGTTTGAATTCGATCTTTGCATCAACACCTTTTGTCTGGAACATTGTTTTGCTGATGGCCAGCAGCTCCAGCCTTGGCTGATTGGTGGCCTGTGCAAACAACTGGTTACCTTCATGCGTAACCGTTAATACAAAACCCGGTGCCAATGTGTAATTGCCAACGTAGCCAGCCAGCACCGCTGCATCAACAGTAATAAATGTTTGCGGTACAGGAAGTGGTTTTGTTGTTTTCTTCCAGTTGCTTTCTTCGGTATTGCTGCTGAAATCAAGTGATTCAATACTGCCGGCTGCATTGCGTTTAAACGCCAGCAGGGAAAGTGAGTTGTCAAAATAAAACTCATCTTTCTTATACATTTCAATAATGAACTGAGTGCCGCTTCCTCTTTTTGATGTGAGTTTGCCATTGGCATAACGGATCACACGTTCTTCACCCGCATCATTTACATAAATGCCTTCGTATTCTTTCGCTGCATCAGCAGTTACAGGAATGGCTTTGTAGTTGTATGGTTTGCCAATGGCAGCAGCTGCAAGTTTATACGTAGTATTGTCAGGCGATTTACAATCGCAATTGCTGAACACGGCTGCAAACACATCTTCAGCAGGAAGATAAATGGCATCGGTTAAAAAACCATTGATGCCACCGCCATGCTCAATGGCTTTGCTGCCCTGCACATTAACAATAGACAAGCCATAACCATAACGTGTGTTTTTTCCGCCCGGTAAAATGTGTGCTGTTGTTGCCTTATCGATCCATTCTTTCTTTACAAGTTTATAACTGTAAAGTGCTTTGTTCCATTTCCACAAGTCGTCAACTGTTGAAAGCAATGAGCCCGCAGCATAGGGCAGGGTCATACTCAGGTAATCTGCATTCAGGAAAACATCTTTCTGTTTCTTGTAGCCCTTTGCACGCTTGCGTATGATCTTTGCTTCGCTGCCATATAAGGAGGAGGTCATGCCAGCAGGTGCAAATAAATATTGCTGCACATACTCTTCGTAGGTTTTACCACTGATCTTTTCAATAACATAACCCAGCATAATGTAACCGGTGTTGTTATAATTCCAATCGCTGCCGGGTTTAAATTCAAGTGTATCTTTTTCAGTGAGCTTTATGATCTCCATCGGCTTCATATCTTTCCGCATCCAGCCTTCAAACTCAGGTTTGTTGGTATAGCTTTTTATGCCCGATGTATGATTGAGTAATTGCTCAATGGTAATGGTTTCTTTATACGGCAGATCGGGGATGTACTTTTTAATATCATCCTGCAACGATAGTTTTCCCTGCTCAGCCAGTTGCAGAATGGCCACTGCCGTAAACTGTTTGCTGATGGAACCAATACGAAAGATCATATCTGTCTGCAGCGGCACATTCAATTCCATATCGGCCATGCCAACAGCTTTTTTATAGATCACTTCACCTTTACGCACCACAATAGCCGTGGCTCCCGGTTCCGATGCTTTGAATTCTTTCAGAAAAATACTGTCGAAACCTGCCGTGAGCGAACGGTTGGTTTTAGCTGTGGTTTGTGCCAATGCATTGGTTACCGTTACTGCGCAAACAATGAGGATGGATAATAATTTCATTTGTGTTGTATTTGAGATGAGTAAGGAAGGGCCGGGGCGGGCAAGGTAAAGAATTTATTGCTTAAGTAGAAACGGTGCAACAGTGTGGTAACCGCTATTTGTATTACACGGTTATAGCCATATCAACACAGCTGTTATTTTTTCTTCAGCAGGTATGGAGTGGTACACAGGCGGCTCGATTTTTCCATTACCTTGCTGCTAAGGCCTTTGAAAATTCCCTGAAAACAAAAAACCAAAACCAACTGTATGATCTCTCTTCGACCCAATGACCAACGGGCAAAAGCCGCCATCATTCTTATTTACATTGTAATGGCAATTGATGTGCTGAGTGCAGTATCGGGCTTTATGCAATACCAGTTGCTCGAAAGAGCAAACGAGCTTGGCGGTGTAAGCACAGAAGAAGCGTATGCCAATGATTTGCGTGAACAGATCATCAGCTATGTTTTTCTTGTGGCTTACATTGTATCAATTGTATTGTTTATCCGCTGGTTCCGCCGTGCATATTACAACCTGCACCAGCTTCCTGTTTCTGTATTGTTTACCGAAGGCTGGGCAGCAGGCGCCTGGTTTGTACCTTTTGTAAATCTTGGCCGTCCTTATAAGATCATGAAAGATCTTTATACCGAATCACGCAGTTATCTGCAACGCAAAGAGGTGAGCTTTACACATCTTTCTTCTACAACCATGATTGGTATATGGTGGACCTTGTGGCTGGTTTCAGGTTTTCTCGGACAGTTTGTACTTCGCTATGGCATGAAGGCTGAAACCATTGATGAATTAATTGTTGCTACTGTTGCAGAAACGGCCGATCATTTGCTGGGTATTCCGCTTGGCCTCGCCGCCATTAAAGTAATAAAAGATTATGCTGCAGCAGAACCACTGCTTGCCATTGCTGCTGCGCAATCGGCTGAAGTGTCGGACAGTGGTGATTACCTCAATGCATGGTCCGCTGGTTCCGCCGCTGCTGAGCCTGCAGAATAATTCAATTGCAATGCATTTGTTTTCTGTAAGCAGGAATAACAGCGGATGCATTTCGTTTGTTGCCAAACATTGCTGCTCTTCAGCACAGGCATTGAATGTTCAGCTTTAATTCTTAATTTCAACAGCAGTATTTAAAGTGGGCATTTCGGCTTGCGAGCCAATGTTTTTCTGCCATTGCCAATACCTCATTGTAATAGCCGGTTTTAGTTACCCTTTCAGGCAAATACATCAACATTCAAACAAGGAGAAGATGAATAAACTTATTTTAATTACAGCAATTGTTTGTTGTATAACAATTTCCTGTTCAAATCAAAACCAGGCCGATAATGCTGCTAACACCGGTAATCAAACTGCAACAGACTCCGGTACAAACGCAGCTGTGGTTTCTCAAAAAATTACACCCTATTTATGGGTGGAGAAAGATGCAAGGGCGGTAGCAGATTACTACCTGTCTGTTTTTAAAGATGGTAAACTGAAAGATTTCCGCAAGTTCGATAGCAGTGAAAGTGGAAGTGAAGCAGGCATCGAAACAGCAGTCATTGAAATTGCAGGAATGGAGTTCAGCATACTGGCAGCCGGTCCGCTGTTCAAATTTAATGAGGCCGTTTCGTTTGTTATTAATACAAAAGACCAGGCCGAAACTGATTACTATTGGGAAGCACTTACGAAAGATGGTGGTGAGGAAGGATCTTGCGGATGGTGTAAAGATAAATATGGATTATCGTGGCAGGTTATACCAACAGAGTATTATGCATTGATACATAGCGAAGACCCCAAAGTAAGAGAGAAAGCAATGAAGAATACATTAAAGCAGAAAAAACTGATACTTTCAGAACTTAAATGAGCTGAATTACACCGGCTGAGAACCACAAGTCTTTTATACGGTTTTCCTTCTCTTATCGGTTGGTGTCCCCACCAACCGAAATGCCAATGTAAAAGCTGGTTGGTGAAGACACCAACCAGTAAGTAAAAAAATAGTATCCGATACGCAACGTCCTCCACAAGCTGTTGAACAAACTTGCAACTGATTACAGGGAGAGATATGCTG
>JAACZX010000170.1 GCA_009996555.1 Chitinophagaceae bacterium
TACGAGGAAAAAGACACGATTGGCAAACGCTACCGCCGCCAGGATGCTATCGGAACGCCGTTTTGTGTAACTGTTGATCATCAAACCAAAGAAGACCAAACGGTTACTATTCGTCACAGAGATACTCTTGTGCAGGAACGGATCCCATTATCGGCCGTTAAACAATTTATCCTCAATACAGTTGCATAGTTGAGGAAAGTAAACTAATTTGCCGACGATAAGCAATTAATGATAATATAATTGTACACCCAAATCAATGAAAATCGTTTCCTGACGATTGAGTTGAGTTATAACGAGATTTTAAACAAAGGCACAAATGAACCTTACTCAATTAACCCTTGAAATCCATGTACTCATCTTTGCTGGTTTTCTCCTGATTGTAGGTCTTATCGGCTTTTTGTATGGCCGTAAGCAGGTGAAAAACAAGGAAAGAAGAATACTGGAGCTGGAAGATGAAATGTTGGCAGCGCACAAAGAGATTCTCCATTTTGCAAAAACGAACAAGCAACTGGCTGAAACATTGGAAAAAGCAAAGATTCCTTATCCTGTTACCCGTATTGATGAGGATGAAGATGAAAAAGTAAGAAAAATACCTCTCGGTAAAATTGGATAAAACTTACACTCAGATATAAAAAAGTCCCCCGGATTACGGGGGACTTTTTTTATGCCATTATTTCAACAAACCTGTTTATTTCGTGGTTTTTACTATTTTCTTTACAAACTGTTCTTTGCCTTTTCTATCCCTGATCTCTACAAAGTAAACACCGTTTGAAAGTGAATTTAAATTCATTCTTGTATCAGAGTACGTTGTTTGCCTGTTGAGCACCTCCTGCCCAACACTGTTTACAATGCGGATGTTTATTTCACGGATCTGCTGTTTATTTCCCGTAAAGATCAATAAGCCTCCGGCTTCGTCCATATAAGTATTTTTAATGAACACGCCCTGGCTTGTAACATCATTTACATCTGTTGGAGTTTGATTCAGGCCCATATTTGTGGCATTGATCCAGAATTCAGAGAAACTCTTCACTTTAAATTCCGCATAATAGCCATTGTTGAAAGGAACCACATCCACTTTTGCTGAATCAATAAAATCAAACACACCACCGGCGCCATCATTCAACACTCCGTTTTCGAATGATGCACTTCCGCTGTATTTGGTAACAGCAGCTAAGTAAGCATCGCTAAACTTGATACAAGGGGCACATATAGTTGATTCGATCAATGCTTTTGCTTCCTGTTCAGTGAAATAAAAGCGAACGATCACACTGTCGGTTGGTGTATTGGCAGAACTGATAACGAGATTACGATCAAGATAGTACTGGTTGTTCATTGTGCGAACAGGGCCACTATTGATGTACACACTTACGTTGGTGTTGCCAAGATTTTGTCCCAACGGATTGATAGAAGCAACCCTTGTTCCTCCGCTGTTGAAGTGAATCCAGTTATTACCACTTACAGTTTGATTAATATTCAATACATCAGCACCTGTATAGATGGTTGCTTTTTCAAAGATGTGAATGTCATCAATGCCAATACCTTCATATTGTGTTAACTCATCGCTTGAAAGATAAAACCGGAAACGGATATTAGAAGCATTCGGCACCTCTGTACTTGATACATGCCAACGTTGAATATTCTTTTTCCATGATTGATTGTTTGAAGAGTCAAACCAGTTTGTTCCGTTTGTTGCAGTTAACCGTTGCCATGTATTTCCATTGTCAATGCTGTATTCAAGTGTATGATAATCGCAATTGCAGTTATCTTCCTGTTGGGTAATATGGCTGAAGCTGAATACGGGTTGTGTTAAACTGCTTAAATTAAAACAAGGCGAATAGAGGTACGAACTTTCATTGGGGCGATAAGAACCGCCGAGTGTGGTAAACCATCCCTTTCCTTCACTTGCTGCACGTGCCATTACAGATTTAGAAGGTGTGCCCCAGTGCCAACTGCTGTAACTGATGGTATCGGTAAACCAGTTGCCGTTGCCTGTTTCAAAACGTTCAAGGTATGGAAATGAATTGATGACGGGGCTGCTGTAAACATACCGGTTGTTAATGCTGTCATTGGCTGCATAATCATCGCCACTTAGTTTTACCCATGCATCTATTTCATAAGCTTTGAATGCAGAAAGATCGGCCTGTACAGGGAATGTGAAGTTTGTTTCTGCATTGCCTGCAAGAGAAGGAATTGTTCCGGCTACAGCAGTGCCATTATTGATACGATAGTAAACAGGAACGTTTGTAAATACTGTACCGGTTGTGTTTTTTACTTTAACTGTAATGTTAAAGTTGCCAGGCGTACAGTTGAATGTATCCGGTGCTACAAGTTGTGTAAGCATTACATCATTATTCGTTTGAATGATGCGGATATCATCAATGGTAAAACCATCATCCATATCATAGCCATCATAATCATAGCTGGCATTGTTGGCAGAAGTAGTACTTGCCTGATCAAAACGTACCTGGAAGCTGGAGGAAGGAATTTGCCCGAGTTCATTGACATTGATGCTCACACGTTTTACTTCGCCAAGATTGCCCTGGTTGGTTGAAAGATCATACATCAGCACCCAAGGTTGTGTATCACTGCCACGCAGCCATACACCTGTGCCCGGTTGTTTTAACTGTCCATGATTTTTTAAATTGAAATCAAGACGTAAACCCTGTGCAGCACTGTAATTACTCAGGTTGATTGTTCCTGTAACAGTATTTACTGCCAATGTTCCATTATAGTTTATTGCATCAAGCGTAAGCGCCCTGCTGCCATTAACTGCAACGCCTGTATTTACAAAAGTGCGTAGCCTGCCGTTTGTGGTATTTGAATAATCAAAGCGATCGGCATTGGATATACCAAAAAATGCAGATTTATATTCTTCAACAGTTGTTGTTTCAAAAGTTTCAACAAAGGGCAGTGTTACAACGGGATTTGCAATATGCTTAACTGTATATGTCAGTTCATCATTTGCAGGTTGATTATCTCCCGTTTGTTTAACAGTTACTTTAATTGTATAAGTACCCAGTGCAGCTAAATTGGCAGGAGCAGTAAATGTGTAGTTAACAGTTCCACCTGCTGCTATTGCAGCGGAAGAAGATTCTGTTATTACTGCGCCTCCATTTATTTGATAGGAAAGATTATAACTGCCACTGGTGGCTGCATTATCAAGGTTTTTGATACGTACGGTAATAGGCTGTGCTGCTGTTAATGCAATGCTGGTATTCTCACGGCCATGAACAGGTGCAATAAGTGAATCAATTTTAAGATCATTATCAAACTCAGTTGCAGTGCAGGCTGTTGCAAGAGTGGGGACAATGCTTTTTGCAACGGCACGCATACCAAGCGAATCTGTCATTCTTGCTCTTACAGTAAACCAATAGGTTTGTGTTTTATCAAGGCCACTTACACGATGAGTTGTTGAAGCAGTGGTTCCAAGGCTTACAAATTCAAAGTCTTTCAATTGCATCACTTCATAATCTGTTGCACCGGCTACTGCAGGCCAGGAAAGATTTACATATCCTTCGCAGGGAACAGTGGCAGTAAGTGTGGGTTGCGACAGAATGGTAAAGTTGCCGGGAGATGTTGCTGAAGCTCCGCCACCGTTACGGGTAATGCGGATTTTGCCTTTATTGGTTGGTGTATTAGGGAGTGTTAACCATCTGTAACGATGGTCAGTTGCGGGAAGGTTGTTACTGATCAAAGTCCATGTAGCACCATCATCTATTGAATACTCTAGCGTAAATGTATTGTTGCTGTTGTCCGATGCATTCCATTTGATAATTTCCTCCAGTCCGGGCGAGAAGCGCTCTCCTCCAATAGGATGTTCTAATTTAATGTCATCAAACAAGTATTCATAAGTAACAAAATATTCTTGCGTACCAGTAGGCACATTAAAGCCATTAATGTTAATTGTGATATTTGTGCCGGGGTTATCAATCGTTACTTGTTCAATATTATTAATACGGTCAATCCCTCTTATTGCAGGAAGATTTACAGATCCAGGGGCGGGATTTAATATCCAGGGCGCATAAGTTGTTATGCCATCCGTTACAGATAGGTCGAGATCATTTACTAATGCTTTAGCTGCTAATGGCGACCCTTCTTTATCATGCCAGTATAACAGAATCTTTAATTTTCTTACCCCAGCTGGAATAGTTATGGCTTGGGATGATGTGTTGCCTGTGTTTATGACTCCGCTGAAGTAACGATTGTTTTCCAAGGCTTCAACAGATCTTCTTGGGTTGATAAATCCAAAACCATATCCATAGTCAGGTCCGGGATTGCCACGATCATCGGCACTGTTACATAGAATAGCTTTTATTAATGCTGATTTAGGAAGTGAGTTTGAATGTAACTGTTTGTATCGCTCAGTTAACAGCCCCCAAACTCCTGTAACAAATGGGGCAGAAAAGCTGGTTCCATAATTGTCTGCATATCCATTATTTGTTCCGCTTGGGGCAATTACAGCAACACCGTGAGCCGTAATTTCAGGTTTAAGTCGACCATCTTCAACAGGGCCTCTACTTGAAGTTGCAGTCAATATATCAATGCCCAAATGATAATCAGCAACGTCTAGAACATTTTTACCTACTTGATAACCACTTTTAATTGTGCCAAATGATAAAGGGAAAGGAGAGCAGGTTTTTGTTCCATCATTACCTGCTGCAAATACATGCTGCAAAAAAGGGTTGTCGAAAATTTGCTTATCAACATAAACACTTAGTTCATTGTAATCTCCGTTGCCGGGACAGCCTGCCAAGCCGGTGTAAAACGAATTGTTTGTAACCGTCATCCCATAATCAGAATAATAAAGTGCTGATTTTGTCAGTATAAGGTCGAAATAGTCTGTGATTAGTAAACTCTTTGTTGCCACACCACGATATCGCTCTTCCACCAAACCATCGCCGCCAACAACTCCTGTTACCATTCTTCCATGGTTATTGGTAATAAAAATTGGGTTACGGTTAATTACATCTTTTGTATTATCAAGATGTGAAGGATTTGAATCATCGCCAACGCCAATCGTAACTCCTGCTCCTGATAGATTTCGTCCCCCTGCCTCTTGTCCCGTAAGATTCGTTAATCCATACAAACCACGTTCACGTTGATTTAGTGCAACAGAGTTAAAATTCGAAATATTCATATACCCCACAAACGGTAATTCACTCACCAAGGCAATATTTTTTACAGGCATGTTTACTTGTGCGAGTCCCTGGTTCAGGTAATCTGATTTGGTGAGCACAATATCATAGCCGGAAAGAGTTCCACTTACCTCACTCCACTTAACACCCGGAAGTAGTTGAAGGCTTAGTACCAATGGCGCATCCGGATGCTTAGCTGTAACAGATTCTTTTAACTCACGGCCAAGCTTAGCCGAACCAGGTATACTGATCATTGCACGAACACCTGCACTATACAGTTGCGAAAACAATGGCATTCGTTTCATACGAACCTGGTAGCTGTTGTCGGGCAAATAAGTTAACAATTCAATACCCATTCCTTTCAAAGCAAGTTGTTGCGCATTCGTTACAGGACTTTCAAACGATAGTACGCTATAGGTCCATTCCCCAAAACGTCCCTTCCGGAACTCCTGGTTAATATTGTCGGCTGTCATATTTGCCTGTACAGGTATATCGCCACTTTTTAAC
>JAACZX010000171.1 GCA_009996555.1 Chitinophagaceae bacterium
CCGTATAAGTGTTACATCACCTTTCTTTCGGAATTTCTCACCGGTAAAATATTCAACTTCAAGTGTCCATGCATAGGCATCCATTGGCTGAGGTGTTCCTTTGTAAGTTCCATCCCATCCAATACTTTGTGTACGGCTTTCGAACATCATCAATCCCTGGCGGTTATACACCCGCAAGGTCATTTTGGTAATACCAAAACCACGCACAAGGAAAATATCGTTTACGCCATCACCATTTGGTGTAAATGCTGATGGAAGATCGTTCACTATATTAATTAACGATTCAACCTGAAGACAGGTTGTATCTCTGCAACCCGATGCATTGGTTACAATCTGGCAAACATTATTGGTGCCGGGTGTAACATATTGATGGATCGGATCTCTTAGTGTAGATGTATTACCATCTCCAAAATCCCACAACCATGATACAACATCGTCTGACGCTGTGCTGGTAAATCGTGTTGGCGTATTTTCCTGTGATGGGTTTGGATTGTAAAAGAACGCTGCAGTTGGTTGACCAACGGCCTGGAATGTTCTTGTGGTTGAATCAACAAGGTTACAGCTGCTGGCATTATAGATGTACTGTGTGATGCTGTACGTTCCGGCAGTATTGTATATAAATGCAGGAACCCTGTTTGTTGACTGCTGCCCATCGCTGCTTACCCACAAATAAGTTATTGCACCAACAGATGTATCAACAACATTGATGGTATCGGGCACGCATACTGATCCTACACTAAACCCTGCCCTGATATTATCAATTACCTGGAAGTTAATGATGCTGTCTGCCTGCCCCACATTACAATAATTGGTATCAATCAATACTAAACGCACATCATAAGAGCCAATGCCGGGGAATGTGTGTGATATTGGCGGAGCAAAACCCGGAACCGTATCATTTCTTGAACCATCGCCCCACATCCACACAAATGATCTTGGTCCGAATGGTTGTGATGAACCTGATAACAACCTGCTGGTATTGGTAAACTGGAATGTGAGACTGTTACAATTCTGGCGGGCAAAATTGAAATCAACATCCACCGAATCGGTCGTAACACGAATGCGCATTGTTGCCGAATCTTTCACATTACAGGAGTTGCTGTCAATACCAATCACTTTCACATCAAAGAAACCAACGGAAGTATACGTATGTGTATAAGGATTTGCGGTTGTTGTATCGTTGGGTGAACCATCGCCCCATATCCAGATGTATTGTTTTGCTTTACGTACCGTATCAGTAAACTGTACAGTAGCAGGCAAACAAAAATTCAATTGCTTGGCACCTACCGCTCTTAACGATACATCAATACCAGAAAGATCAAATCTCATTTTTACCATTCCAAGGTTACATCCACTTCCTGAGGCCGGGTTAACGTTACCATACACACCAGCTGTAATAGGAAACGGTGCAGATAAAGGCACGCCGGACTGAACGTTCTTACAGTTGGCACACATGGCCTGGTAAATAACACCATTGGCATCAAAGCGGCTGGTACCACCATCCACATGTTCCAAACCGCCGCCGCCGCCTATCTGTCCAAAAAAACTTCCGTATAGTTGTGATGCTGCATTTTTTTGCAACACAAAAAAGTAAAAATCACTTCCGTCAGTTACACGTTGAAAAGCATCAGCTGTAACGGGCAACCCTGTTGTTCCGGCACTTGGATAACCGGTGTTTCCACCAAAGCGGTTGGCACCTCCACCCCATCCTGATACATATACGTTTTCGCAATTGTCAACAAGAAAAGCCACAGGTGATATGTTGGGATTGATAGCACCACTTGTACCAAAAGTTGTTGAATAAACAAAGCCACTTAAATCGGGGCGGAGCTTAGCAATAAACTGCCTTGAATTGCCAACAGAATAAGCTGCATTCACAACAGGCCAGTTACCGGTTGATGTTCCCATAACATAGGGAAACCCCATACGGTCGAACTGCACACCATAAATAATGTCTACATTATTTGTACCGAGGTAAGTTGATCTTGTTAACGACACACTGCCGCCATTATCCTGCAGCTGCGCCACATAACCATCGGCCACACCACCATTATAAGTTGTTTGCATTGTACCGGTTGTACCTGGAAAATTTGAACTGCCGGTGCCGCCTGCTACATAAATAGCTGAAGGATTCAGTGGGTTTACAGAAAGTACAAAACCTGCATCATCAGCACCTCCGCCAAGCATTGTACTCCATATTAAAGAAGTGGCTGTTGAATTGAACTTCATTACCACGGCATCCTGTGAGCCACCTAATGTTGACTGAAATCCATTGACTGTTGGGAAATTGCCCGACCTTGTTGAAGAAGCAATAAGAATATTTCCGGCAGGATCAAGAATCACTTCACTTCTTCCATCATCACCATAAAAACGCTGGAGCGAATTAACACCACTTCTTGATGCAGTAATATTTGCGCCATCATCGCCACTACCACCAATGCGTAATGAACCAATGATTGCTGTGCCGGTAGCATTGATCTTTGTTACAAAAATATCGTAACCACCTTGCGTGGTACCAACCAGCGAACCTGGAAAAGAGTTTCCCGAATTGGTTCGACCTGTAATGACAAGATTACCTGCTGCATCTGCAATTAAACTATGTGGCTGATCAAGACCTGTGCCTCCTAAGTATGTTGCGTAAACTCTTGTGCGTCCATCGGGCGACAGTTTAATAATAGCAATATCAGGCGGTGCTCCATTACTTCCACCGCCACCGCTTCCTGTTCCCTGTATAGCGCCTGCAGTTGTTGGAAAACCGCTGGGTTGTGCAATACCGCCACCAAAGAAACTACCATCGGCACCGGGTGTTGCAGTAAAGCCCCAGTTATCAGCTGTACTTCTGCTAAACGAAGAAAACACCAGCGATGGATCTATTACCAGTGTTGTTGATTTATTGTAAGCCTTTACATCAAACGTTACTGTATTACCCGTGATTTTGTATTTATTACCCACCACTTCACGCTTGCCGTTTACAAACTGGTACGTATAAGGCGCCAACTCACGGGCTTCACCAACCGAAGTTGATACCACCAGTTCATTATTGCGGATGCTGAGTTTGTCGGCACCTTCGTAATGCATGCGTATGTTCGATACATCGGCACCGGGATAAACCACTACATCATATTTTAACTGATCATCCTGCACGTAATAGCGCACATCAATATTGGGGTAAACATTTTTATACGTGATGGCCTGGTACAACCTGCAATCGCTTGCCCATTTTGCCGGATTGTTGCCAATGAAATAATTCTCTACGCCCGGCAATGGCTTTTCCATTATTGGTGTTGAATTGAAATTGCCACCAAGAAACTTTACACGAAATGCATGAGCACGCATCCGCTCAGGGGCAGCGGCTCTTGCATTGTATTTTACCAATGAATCGAACCCATGACCATGATTAAACTCTGCAAGCCGTATATAATCTTCCGGATGATTGATGAGAATGCTGTACCCGTCTTTTGTAAGAAAGAAAGCACTGTTGCCCGCTTCTGTTTTGAAATGCACCTGCTGATCCCACTGGCCCTTATTTTCAACAAAATAGAGTTGAGCAAAAGAGAGCAGAGGCGCAGCCATAAACAGGCATGGTGCAATGAGGAGTCGGAATACTTTCATGTAAATTTTTTCTATGCTACGGGACTTTGAATTTAAACTTTTAAAACGGAAATTACTACCGGATATTTTACGCTACGCCACTCTGCTCCATTCCGTTTTTCCTTTTTTCGACAACAGGTATGATTTCAGCAGCAAATTTTCTGCCGAAGACAGTTCAGGATCTTCCTGAAGCAGATGATCGCTCAGTTTTTTTGCAAGCTCCAGGATATCTTTATCCTGCACAATGCTTGCTAACCTGAAGTTCAATACCCCACTCTGTCTTGTGCCTTCAATGTCGCCCGGGCCACGTAATTCAAGGTCTTTTTCTGCAATCAGAAATCCATCATTTGTTGCGCACATTATCTTTAACCGTTCACGGGCATCATTCGTTAATTTACTGCCTGTTAAAAGAATGCAAAAACTCTGTTCACTACCTCTGCCCACCCTTCCACGAAGCTGGTGAAGCTGTGATAAACCAAAACGTTCGGCACTTTCCATCACCATTACACTGGCATTGGGAACGTCCACACCCACTTCAATAACCGTTGTTGCCACCATGATCTGCGTATCGTTTGTTTTAAAACGCATCATGTTGGTGTCCTTTACATCGGGCTTTTGTTTACCATGTACCATGCTGATGTAATACTGTGGTTCGGGAAAAAATGCTTTTACCTCTTCATATCCTTTCATGAGGTTTTCAAAGTCCAGTTTGGCACTTTCTTCAATGAGTGGATATATGAAATATGCCTGTCGCCCCTTTGCTATTTCCTGTTTTACAAAATCCATGATCGATGGTCTTGCTGTTTCGTAGCGATGTACCGTTGTAACAGGTTTACGTCCGGGCGGTAATTCATCCATAACACTATAGTCAAGATCACCATAAGCTGTCATTGCCATAGTACGTGGAATTGGCGTTGCCGTCATTACCAGCACATGCGGAGGTGTTGCTGCTTTTGTTTGCAACTCTGCACGCTGCGCCACACCAAAGCGATGCTGTTCATCTACAATAGCCAACCCAAGATTGCTGAACTGTACGGCTTCTTCAATCAATGCATGTGTACCTACGATCATTTGCAACTGGCCGGTTTTTAATGCAGTTAATATCTTTTCACGCTCTGCTTTTTTTGTTGAGCCTGTAAGCAGCTGAATGCTCACATTCATTTCACTCAACAATTTTGATAAGCCATTATAATGTTGCTGGGCAAGAATTTCAGTTGGCGCCATTAAGCAGCTCTGGTAACCATTATCTGCTGCAAGCAACATGCTCAGCAATGCCACAATTGTTTTACCACTGCCCACATCGCCCTGCAGCAAACGGTTCATTTGGTGACCACGTGCTGTATCCTGCCGTATTTCCTTAAGCACACGTTTTTGTGCACCTGTTAATTGAAAAGGTAAATGATGAGTATAAAAATCATTAAAGAGATCACCAACCTTATCAAACAACACACCTTTTGAAAAACGATGACGGTTGCTTTTGATCATTCCCATCCGCAACTGGGCAAAAAACAATTCTTCAAACTTCAGCCGGCGGAGTGCTGCTTCATATTGCACCTGATCGGCAGGAAAATGAATATGCCTGTATGCATCGTAACGTGATGGAAACTTCAATTGTTTGAGAATCTGCTCCGGTAAATTTTCCGGAAGATCTTTTACATGAATCTGCGGCAACAACATAGCGGTGATCCGTGCAATGTTCCGCCCGTTCAGGCCACGTACTTTTAATTTTTCTGTTGCCGGGTAAATAGGTTCAAGCATTGATTTGCCGCCTGCGTTTGATGGGGTGCGTACTTCCAGTTCAGGATGAACGATCTGCGGTTTACCCATAAAGAAACCCAGCTTGCCAAACACAAGAAACTCTTCGCCAATGGCCAGCATTTTCTGCACCCAGCTTATTCCCTGGAACCAGGTAAGTTCCATTGTTCCGCTGTTATCACGGATATGCGATATTAATCTTTTTCCTCTTTTTTCACCAATGATCTCAAAATCTGTTAAACGACCAGCTACCTGCACATAAT
>JAACZX010000172.1 GCA_009996555.1 Chitinophagaceae bacterium
GTTAGATGCAGATACGTATGCCAAGGATAAAGGCAGCACAGTTGCCAAAGTAATTGATGGAAGTTTAGATCAACATACATTAAATGGTATGACGGGCGTTGCAAACATTGGCAGCGATATCAATTGGTGTGGTCATCCAATGGCACAAGCGAATTGGTATGCACTGGGACGGCTTGCATGGAATTACAATTTAAGCAGCGATGCCATTGCGGATGAATGGTTGCGGATGACGTTTAGTAACGATGCAGTATTTGTTCAATCAACAAAGCAGATCATGTTGCGCAGCAGGGAGATCATGGTTGACTATATGAATCCAATTGGATTACATCATATCATGTCAACAGGCCATCACTATGGTCCTGCTCCCTGGGTGAGCAATCTAAACCGTCCTGAATGGAATCCTGTTTATTATCACAAGGCAGATAGTATTGCTATTGGTTTCGATCGCACATCAACAGGTAGTAAAGCCATTGAACAATATTTTCCGGAAGCAAGAAAACAATGGGAAAACATTGCAACAGCTGATGAAAAATATTTACTGTGGTTTCATCATGTTCCCTGGAATTACAAAATGAAAAGTGGCCGCAGTTTATGGAATGAGTTGTGCTATAAATACAATGCGGGTGTTGACAGCGTAAAGTGGATGCAGCGTGAATGGCAGAAGCAACAAACAAAAGTTGATGCACAACGCTTCAAAGAAGTAAGCATGTTGCTGAATGTACAATTGGAAGAAGCAAAGTGGTGGCGTAATGCTTGTTTACTTTATTTCCAAACCTTTTCAAAACAACCGATTCCATCGAATTACGAACAACCGGATAAAACATTAGACTATTATAAAAGTTTGCGTTTCCCGTTTGCACCGGGCAACTAAACCCCTATCCCCTGAAGGGGGATAAGAGCTGAATTGTTTTAATAGTCTGACTAAATGAATTAATATTATTGTTTAACAAACAAATAAAATAAATGAGTATTCAAAACACCCCTTCAGGGGATGGGGGCAGAAAAGTAGCAATTGTAACAGGCGGGGGCTCCGGTCTTGGGCTTGCAATTGCTAAGGCATTTACTGCAAACAATATTAAAACAATTATTGTTGGTCGTGATGAGGAGAAATTAAAAACGGCAAAGGAAGAATTAGGTGAAAATGGATTTTACAAGGTTTGTGATCTGAGTGATTTGCCAACCATTCCTGCATTGATCGAAAACATCATTGCTGAATTTGGAAAAGTTGATATCCTGGTAAACAATGCAGGAATCAATCAAAAGAAATTATTTGAAGAAGTTACGGATGAAGAGTTTCAACGCATCCTCACAACAAATGTAACAGCTGTGTTCAGCATCAGTCGTGAAGTGGTGAAAGACATGTTGAAGCGTAAAAGCGGTTGCATCATCAACATCAGTTCAATGGCTGCACAATATGGTTTACCAAAAGTAATTGCCTACAGTGCAAGTAAAACAGCAATTGATGGCATGACGAGAGCAATGGCAGTTGAACTTAGTCCAAATGGTATTCGTGTAAATGCAATTGCACCAGGGTTCATCTACAGTGCCATGACGGAAAAAGCTTTGAACAGCGATCCTGAACGCAAAGCAAAAGTATTTAACCGCACACCAATGGGCCACATGGGACAACCGGAAGATATTGGTGCTGCAGCGTTGTACTTAGCAAGCGATGGCGCCAAATATGTAACCGGTGTGGTACTGCCTGTTGATGGTGGTAACAGCATTGGTTTTTGATTTATTGAACGAACGATTTAAACCAACCTGTGCTGCGTTGCAGTGAGCAGTACAGGTTGATTCTTGTATTATGAAAAAAACGATTTTGCTTGTCGGTCTTTTTTGTGCGTACATACAATTATCGTATGCGCAATTGATTGCAGAAACTGCAAGCCCCTCTTCTATTGCATTGTCCGGCGCAACAATTCTTGTTGATGCCAATGATCATACTGTTGTAAATAAGGCAGCGCATTTTTTTTCATCCGATATGCAATCGGTTACATTGAAAGAAAGTGCTGTACAAAACTCCTTTGCTAACTCTAATAAGACTGCCGTTATCATTGGTTCTCTTGACAAATCATCTCTGATTAAACAACTTATTCAGCAAAAGAAAATAGCGGTTGCCGATCTCAAAGGCAAATGGGAAGCGTATAAAATTCTTACGGTAAAAAATCCATTCAAAGGAATTGATCAGGCCTTGGTTATTGTTGGCAGCGACAGAAGAGGAACAGCATTCGGCGTATTTGAGTTGAGTAAACAAATTGGTGTATCGCCATGGTATTGGTGGGCAGATGTTCCGGTTCAAACAAAAAAAGAAATTTATATCAATGCCAATGCAAGTATTACTGATGCACCCAAAGTAAAATACCGTGGCATTTTTATTAACGATGAAGCACCTGCATTGAGCAACTGGAGCAAAGAGAAATTCGGTGGCTTCAATTCAAAGTTTTATGCGAAAGTGTTTGAGTTAATGCTTCGTTTAAAATCCAACTATATCTGGCCTGCTATGTGGGGCAATGCTTTTTATGATGATGACTCACTCAACATTAAAGTGGCAGATGACTATGCGATTGTGATCGGCACATCACATCACGAACCATTGATGCGTGCACATGCTGAATGGGCAAAGTATGGCAAAAAACAAAAATGGAATTACGACAGCACCGAAGCCGGGCTAAAAGAATTCTGGAGCACAGGCATGAAGCGTGCATGGAATGAAAAAATTGTAAGCGTTGGTATGCGTGGCGATGGTGATGAACCGATGAGCAGGGAAACAGCAACAGCATTACTGGAACGCATTGTAAAAGATCAACGAAAAATTATTGCCGACGTAACCGGTAAACCTGCTGAACAAACACCGCAACTCTGGGCTTTGTATAAAGAAGTGCAGGACTACTACGATAAAGGGATGCGTGTACCTGATGATGTTACACTGTTGTTGTGCGATGATAACTGGGGTAACATCCGCAAACTTCCAAAAGCTGGAGAGAAACCCCGCAAAGGTGGCTACGGCATTTATTATCATTTCGATTATGTGGGTGGTCCACGTAATTACAAATGGCTGAACACAAATCCGCTGCCACGTATTTGGGAGCAGATGCATTTAGCGTATGAGCATCATGTAAAAGATATCTGGATCGTAAACGTGGGCGACATCAAGCCAATGGAATTGCCCATCTCCTTTTTTCTTGATTATGCATGGGATCCATCTAGAATTGATGCAAACGATATTCAAGCGTACACAGAAAAATGGGCTGCACAACAATTCGGAACAAAACATGCTAAAACCATTGCTGATTTACTTGCGAAGTATGCCAAGTATAACAGCAGAAGAAAACCCGAGATGCTGGATGACAAAACGTACAGTTTCGTTTATGGCGAATGGGCGCAGGTGGTAAATGATTACAACGATTTGCTGAGTAAAGCAGAAGAAATCAATAATCAATTAACGAATGAACAGAAAGATGCCTTCTTTCAACTGGTGCTGCATCCTATTAAAGCCTGTGCTACTCTCAACGATATGTATTACAACGTAGCGTTGAATAAAGAAGCATTCAAAGAGAAATATGAAACCGCAAATGTGTACGCAGATAAAGTAAAAGAACTGTATACAAAAGATTCACTCATCACCATCGAGTATCATCAGCTTAACAATGGCAAATGGAATCACATGATGAGTCAAACCCATATTGGTTATACGTACTGGCAACAGCCGCCTTTCAATAAAATGCCTGCTGTGCAGTATTTACCCGAAGGCACATCATACAAAGATGAGATCATTACCATTGGTAAAGCGCCTCAGGCTGAATATCCAAAAAATGCAAAGACGAATAGTTTTTTTGAACGCTTTGAAACAGTTTCCATTGAAGCGGCGCATTTCACAAAAGCGAATAACAGCAAAACTATTTCATGGAAAGTACTGCCCGATCTTGGAAGAACCGGTGATGCTGTTACAACCGTTCCTGTAACTGCACCGGAGCAACAACCTTCTTCTTCAACTCCTTTCCTTGAGTATGAAATTTATACCTACAGCAAAGACAGCTTCACCATTCATGCCTACTTCTCTCCTTCTTTGAATTTCTTTAATTCAGAAAACGGTTTACAATATGCCATTTCTGTTGATGATGAAGCGCCGCAGATCATCAGCCTGAACAAAGAAGATAAAAACAGCATCAGCGGCATCTGGAACAAATGGGTGGGCGAAAATATCATCATCAAAACAAGCAGGCACAAAATCAGCACTCCCGGTAAGCATGTGATCAAATACTGGATGGTGAACAGTGGTGTGGTACTGCAGAAAATTGTAGCCGACTTTGGTGGCATGAAAAAATCCTATCTCGGTCCGCCTGAAACAAAAATCAACAACTGATCATTCAACTACTGATAAAACGAAGATTATGAAAAAGTTCATTTTAAAAATTACTGCAGCCGGAGCAATACTTGCCTCCTTTGCTTATTGCAGCAACACAAAACAAATAACCGGTTTTGCTACATCGTTAAAAGATGCCTACAAAAATGACTTTCTCATTGGCACTGCATTAAACACACAACAGATTGAAGAAAAAGATCTGAAAGCTGATGCGCTTATCAAACAACAGTTTAATGCCGTTACACCGGAGAATATTATGAAAGCGGAGATCATCCATCCACAATGGGATAAATATAATTTCGATCTTGCGGATAAGATTGTTGCTTATGGCACTAAGAACAATATAAAAGTGAATGGTCATACACTCATCTGGCATAGTCAATTGCCCGCATTTGCAAGAAGAATTAAAGATGTTGATTCGTTTAAAACATTTTTCACCGATCATATTAATACAGTTGCGGGTCGTTACAGTGGAAAAATCTTTTCTTGGGATGTGGTGAATGAAGCCTTGAATGAAGATGGCACCATGCGTAAATCGATCTTCTTAGATAAAATGGGTGATGGCTTTGTAACGGAAGCTTTTCGCTTAACAGAAAAAGCATCCCCGGGTACTGAGCTTTATTACAACGATTACAATAATGAACAACCCAAAAAACGTGAAGGCTGTATTGCACTCGTTAAAAAAGTACAGGCTGCCGGTGTGCGTATTGATGGCGTGGGTATACAAGGTCACTGGCATTTAGGCCGTGTGCCGTTCAAGGATATTGAAGAAAGTATTCTTGCTTATCATGCATTGGGTTTAAAAGTGATGATCACTGAGCTGGATATTGAAATGCTGCCCCGCAATTTTCAGGGAGCAGATGTAAACCAACGCCAGGCTTCTAATCCTGCGTTGAATCCTTATGCAAATGGCATCCCCGATAGTTTGTTGCAACAGCAGGCAACTGATTACGCTAACCTCTTCAAACTGTTTTTAAAACACAAGGATAAAATTACACGTGTTACCTTCTGGGGTGTGAACGATGGACAAAGCTGGTTGAATGGATGGCCTATTCCCGGACGTACAAATTATCCGTTACTCTTCGATCGTGCATTTAATCCAAAGCCTGCCTATCATGCAGTGATGGCGTTAAAGAAATAAACCACTTACAGCTTATTAAAACCAAAACATGGAATCTTCTCAAAAACTTTCAGTCGTTGAAAAAATCGGTTACAGCCTGGGCGATCTTGCTGCCA
>JAACZX010000173.1 GCA_009996555.1 Chitinophagaceae bacterium
TTCTACAATATAGCTGGCCAGTTTATCAAGCTGCCATTCGTTGAAATTTGTGTCAGCATCAGGAGTTGATTGCCCGATCTTGTTGAGTTGCGCAGTAAGTTCATCATAACTGATATTCTTTTTACTGCATACTTCAGCCAATGTTACTTTTCCGCCGCAGCAAAAGTCAATACCAAATTTTTTGAACACATCGGCAGTACGGTAATCTTCAGTAACAAATTCAGCAACTGTTTTTTCGTTTGTACGATTCATGATTGGTAGTTTTTAATTTATCAGCAAAACTACCTTCGTCCAACTGCCTGCTTTATGCGTCAAATCATAAACAACAGGTCTATGACAGAAAAATTACAGATCAACATAACGCACCGTGATCTTAATATCCCTGTTGCGGCCTTTATCATCCGTACATGAAATTTTCACCGCACCTTCCTGCGGAATAAAAAACTGCTTGCTGCCTGCATCGGCCGCTTTGTAGAATTTATTATTGATGTACCAGTACACACGGCTTACATCATTACCGGTTTGAGAAATAAGCTGCAGTGGCTCAGGATTTTTTTCGCTGATCAAATACTCTGTACCATTCACCGGCGATTTGATCTGTGGTGCTCCTGATGTAAAAACTTTTTCGCATTGAGGGTTATGCGGAGGAATCAATTCAACAACCATTCCGTTCCCAAGCATCCAGTTCTGTACTTCTGCTGCCAGTAATTTATATCCCTTCCGTTTGAAACCCGTTGCAGGTTCACAGGTTTTGCAATAACTCATCTTTTCATCGGCACTCACAGCAATCTCTTCATAATTATTACAGGTTTGCGTGGAAGAAATGCCGGGAATAAAATAATCAAGTATAAGATTTGTGCATTGCATAGCAGGCCGCAAACCTGTTTCACTGCAGATCATTCGCTGCTCCAGTTCTTTTGGCGGAGTAAACCATGCACGGTCTGCATCATAATCAAGTGTATTGAACACACGGAATAATAAAGGCGTTGCTGTTTGCGCACCGCTGAGTGCTGCATTTCCTTCGCCTGAGAAATTACCCACCCATACACCAACAGTATATTTTTTATTATAGCCAATACTCCATGCATCTCGCCGCCCGTAAGATGTACCTGTTTTCCAGGCGATCTTTGGCAGATGTGCAGTGGCCTCCCAATGCAAAGGAAAATCAGGCCGGTTGATGCGGCTTAAAATATCAGTGATCATATACGCTGCATCTTCTGATAATACATTCGCTGAACGTTGCAATGTATCATCCTGCGTAAATGCCGGACGATAGTATTTGCCATTGCAGGCAAAGCTGCTGTACAAACCTGTTAACTGTTCAAGTGTGGTGCCGCAACCACCAAGGATCAAACTAAGACCCAATGCTTTTTGCTTTTGCTGAATTTGTTTGAAACCGATACTGCTTAACAACTGAATCATTTTATCCTTGCCCAGCAGGTTCAATGCTTTTACTGAAGGAATGTTCAACGAATTTTCCAATGCATACTCTACAGTAACTGGTCCCTTAAATGTTTTATCATAATTCTCCGGAGCATAACCTGCATAATTCACAGGCACATCGTTCAGCATTTGTTTGGGAGTAAGCAAACCTTCATCAAAACACAAACCATAAAGCAAAGGTTTTAACGTACTGCCCGGCTGACGAACAGCTGCTGCACCGTTTACCTGTCCGCCATCGGTGGTATCAGTAAAATCGCCACTGCCCACATACGTGATCACTTTGTGCGTTTCATTATCAATAATGATCACTGCTGCATTGCGGATGCGGCTGAGCCGCAGTGTACGCACATAATCCTGTACCAGCTTTTCTGTTTTAAGCTGCGTATTCAGTTGCAGGTTGGTTTGAATGATATCTGCACCGCTTTTCCTGAGTTTATAGGAAAGATGCGGTGCAAGCTTTGGCACTTCACTTCGTTTTGCTGTCAAGGGTTCGGCCAACGCATCTTCAATTTCTTTTTTGGAAAAAACATTCTCCTCCGCAAAACGTGAAAGCCATTTGTTTCGCTGTTTTACAATTTCATCGTTGTTTTTCCCGATCACCAATGAAGAAGGACGATTGGGAATAATGGACAAAGCGGTGATCTCCGCAAGAGAAAGATGATCAGGATTTTTATCGAAGTACAGTACCGCTGCCGATTTTACGCCTTCAAGATTACCGCCATAAGGAACAAGATTGAGGTAGAGTTGCAGTATTTCATCTTTGCTGTATTTCATTTCCAGCTGCAAAGCCCTGAACATTTCAATGAGTTTGTTGCCAACGGTTCGCTTCTTCGGTTCAAGTGCTCTTGCTACCTGCATGGTAATTGTGCTGGCGCCCGATGTGCGGCGACCGGTAAACACATTCATAACAAAAGCTCTTGTAACAGCAAAGGGGTTAATACCAAAATGGCGGTAAAAGTATTTGTCTTCTTTTTGCACAATGGTTTTACGCAGCAAGGGAGAAATTTCTTCCAGCTCGGTTTTCATGCGCCACTTTTCATCAGTTGTAAGAAATGCATGGATCACCTCTCCTTTATCATCTGTAATGATGGTGGAATAATCAATTTTATCGGGCAGTGGAAAGATGAAGTGGAGAATGAAAAACAAAATGATAAAGCCAAGTACAGTGATGCCTGTTCTTTCAAATAATTTTTTCCATGATGGTTTTGGTAGCTTCATTTGTGAGTATAGGTATGCCATACCTATCATTATGCTGAATATTTTCAAACAGGCTGAATAGGTATGGCATACCTAAGCGGGCACCTGAATTCAAAACATAAAATTAACTGCATCCTCGTTAATGATCTTATAAGAATCATTGTAAAACGTGTTTTTCTCTAACCCCAATAAAGAAAAAGCAAGCTGCTTGTTGCAAAGTGTTCCATTGCGCAGACCAGTATAGTCTTTAAAAGATGAATAATCCCAGTCTTCCATTTTCAAACTCAGTTTTGCTTTCATCGGGTTTTGGTGGATATAATGAAAACAGGTAATGCCATAGTTAACACTTCCTTCATCAAGGCACTTTGCTTTTGTATTTTGCTGAAATAACGATCCTGTTGTGCTGTTTTGTTTATTAATAGCCTTGGTATAGGTTTGAAGCATATTACGTACTCCTTCGGATACTACATTCCTTTCTGTAGTTCCAATCAGCTTTTTTTCATTTGAACGTTCGTCTGTGTAAATTAATAAATGGAAATGATTTGGCATCAGAGCATAACACAATACATCACAATGTGGCAAAATGAACGTTCGGATCTTTAGTAGAAAAAAAAGATAGTTGGCTTCTGAAAAAAAGATTGGTTGCTGATTGTTACCCCGGTTGTAAACATGGTAGAGATGGTGTGCGTGAAATTCCATAGTCGGCTTAATTAATTGTTTAAGATAGAAAAAATTGGTGAGTTAGGTTGCTTAGGTATGGCATACCTTCTCAGTCAGCTTACTATTACTCAACCTGTAGAATAGGTATGCCATACCTATCGTAATGCTCAGCTAACCCGTAAGAGGTATGCCATACTTATCAACAAGCCCAGTAAACTCAAACAAACTATATAAGTATGGCATACCTGTCAGCTCCTCTGCAACCATTTGCAATTCTTTAATAAATACCTGTTGGAAATATGCATTTAATTATACTATATTCAACTTCAAAATCTCTCCACTTCAAACGTCTTTCAACATTTAACCTGTATGCGTAGCCATTTGCACCTGCTGTTCATTACTGCAGCCATGATCCTTTTTGTTTCCTGTAACCGCAATGCTGTTTCCCTGAGCGATACCAATGCCCGTGGCGAAATTCAGCAACTGCAAAACCTGGTGTTCCGGTTTTCAAAAAACCTGGTACCCGATTCATTGCTCAACCGGTGGGATTCTGTTCCATACATTGAGTTTGAACCAAAGATCAGCGGCCGTTTCCGTTGGGAGCATGGCGATGAACTGATCTTCTCTCCATCGGGTCCAATGGCACCGGCTACTACTTACAAAGCAACCATCAACAGCGATGTGCTGGCTTTTACTGAATACAGTTCAGTGAAAGTAAAAGAGCCGCTGGAATTTTATACCCCGCACCTGAAACTGGAAAACTCAAATATTACCTGGGTGCTGGATGATGCTTCCAATAAAGCCATTCCGCAAGTAGATCTGTATTTCAACTACACGGTAACACCTGCTGCTTTAAAAGAAAAGCTGAAAGTGAAACTGGACGACCAGGAAAAAGATTACAGCATACAAACCATTAACAACGACCGCAAGGTTTCCATCCGCCTGCTGAATGTAAAAACAGAAGACAGGGATTACAACAGCACGGTTTCGCTGGAAAAAGGTCTGCTTCCCGATGGCGGAAAAAACTCTACAACAGAAACGATAGAAGAAAAATTCACCATTCCATCTCCCTACACCCTCACCATTACCAATGTTGAATCAAGGCACGATGGCTTGTCGGCTACTGTAAAAGTATTTACATCACAACAGGTGGTGCCTGAAACACTCAATCAATCTATTCAACTGAGCCCGGCAGTAAAGTACGATGTGGAAGTGGAAGAAGATGGTTTCCTCATCAGTAGCGAGGGATTCAATGCCGATAAAACCTATGATCTTCTGCTGGCAAAAGGATTGCGTGGAAAGCTGGGTGGCACATTGAAAGAAGAATACAAAGGAACAGTTGCTTTTGGCGAACTGGAACCTGATATTGTTTTTAACAACAAAAAGGCCGTTTATCTTTCTGCGCAGGGAAACAAAAATATTGAAGTGCGCATCACCAATATTCCCAAGGTGAAAGTGATTGTTTCAAAGATCTACGAAAACAATATTCTTGCAGCTCACAAATACGGATACTATCCTAAAACCAAAGGCAACGATGATTACTATTATTATGATGAAGAAGGTGGTGATGCAACATTGGGCGATGTGATCTACGAACAGGAAATTGACACACGCAGTTTACCAAAGCTGGGCAACAGTCGCTTATTCAACTTTAATATTGCTGATCGTGTAAAAGATTTCAACGGTATCTATCATTTACAGATCCAGTCGCCCGATGATTACTGGATCAAAGACAACCGTTTTCTTTCATTGAGTGATATTGGACTTATTGCCAAAGAAGGTAAAGAAACAATGCTTGTTTTTGCCAACTCCATTAAAACAGCAGCGTCTTTGAGTGGTGTAAATGTTACAGTGTATGGTGCCAACAATCAACTGCTGGGTACAGGCAGTACAAATGCCGATGGTGTAGCAGAGATCAGTTACAGCAGAAAAGAATACAGTGGTTTTAAACCGGCAATGGTTATTGCCAAAACCGCTGATGATTTTAATTACCTGCCGTTTCATAACACAAGGGTAAACACCAGTCGTTTTGATGTGGGTGGTAAAGCATGGAACACAACAGGCATGGATGCGTTCATATATGCAGAGCGTGATATTTATCGCCCGGGCGAAAAAGTGAATGCCAATATTGTATTGCGTACCAGCGATTGGAAAACACCGGGTGAGTTACCTGTGAAGTTGAAGTTTGTAATGCCGAATGGTAAAGAGCTGAAGAGTTTCCGTAAAATGCTGAACGAACAAGGCTCGGCTGAAGTAAGTATTGATCTGCCTGTTGCTGCCATCACCGGCAG
>JAACZX010000174.1 GCA_009996555.1 Chitinophagaceae bacterium
ATGACCGATGCCATTGCTGCAAAACCTGATGTGGCTTTGTTTAGTGCAGGTGGCGGCACATCACTGGAATGGGCGCCTAAGTTTGCAGAAGCAGGTATTACAGTCATTGATAATTCCAGCGCATGGCGTATGGATCCCACAAAAAAATTAGTGGTGCCTGAAGTGAATGCTGATGTATTAACTGCAGCTGATAAAGTAATTGCCAACCCTAACTGTTCTACAATTCAAATGGTGGTTGCTTTGCAACCTTTGCATAAAAAATACCAGATCAAACGTGTAGTGGTATCAACTTACCAGAGTGTTACGGGTACGGGTAAAAAAGCAGTTGATCAGTTAATGGGCGAACGCAACAAAGTGGTGGCAGGTAGTGAAGAAGAATATCCAATGGCATACAAATACCCTATTGATCTGAATGTGATTCCGCAGATCGATGTGTTCCTTGATAACGGTTATACCAAAGAGGAAATGAAAATGGTGAAAGAAACCTGCAAGATCATGGGTGATGATTCTATTCGTGTAACAGCAACAACAGTACGTATTCCGGTAATGGGCGGACATAGCGAAAGTGTAAACGTAGAGTTTGCAAACGACTTCGATTTAAACGAAGTGAAAGCATTGTTGAGCAGTGCGCCGGGTATTGTTGTGGTAGATGATAATGCAAATCAATTGTATCCGATGCCGATGGATGCACATGAAAAAGACGAAGTGTTTGTAGGTCGTCTGCGTCGTGATGAAACACAACCCAACACACTCAACATGTGGATCGTTAGCGATAACCTCCGCAAAGGTGCTGCAACAAACGCTGTGCAGATTGCAGAGTATCTGCAGGGCAAAGGCTTGTTGTAATGGTCGGTACGGTTGCAGACCGTCAGACCAAGGGACATAAAACAAAAGAGCGCTTCATTTGAAGCGCTCTTTTGTTAAACAATGTAAGCGTTGCCTGTTCTTATTCTCCTGTATGCAAGCCTTCATTCAAAAACACCAGCAGCGGTTGCAATGTTTCAAAATTGGTACATACTTTTTTTACCAGGTCTTTCGATGTAAGATCGGCATCAGAAAACTGCTGCACACCGATCCAGCTTTTGAGTTTAATGTATTCTATGGCCGGGTTGTCGGCTTCATAACCTTTCGGCGGCCGTGATAATTTCATATCGCCTTCCATTGACAAATCGCCAAACACTGCTTTAAACTTTTTATTGTTGATGATCTTCTGAAACTCTTTCCAGTTGTAATCAATTTCCTGCCGTACGTTTTTTAACAGATCAGGAGGTGGTACATACAAACCACCGCCGCCAAAGGCGCCGCCCGGCTCGCAATGAAAATAATAACCGGCGGTCATGGCTTTCTTTCCATCCTTGTTCATGTAAGCACCCATATTTGTTTTGTACGGGCTCTTGTCTTTACTGAAACGCACATCACGGTTAATGCGGAAGATGCAGTCTTTTGCAGCAAGATGAGCAATAGACGGATCTTTCTTTCCGTGTTTTTCAATTACTGTATCAACAAACGCAACAAAATCTTTTTTTGCAGCTTCGTATGCTTTTCGATTGGCATCAAACCAGGGTTTGTTGTTATTCTTCTTTAATTCTTTGAGAAATTTAAGCGTGGAGGGTTGCAACATAAAAATGAAAAACGATGATGAGTTTATAGTCAACGTTAACTTAACAACTCTTAGATGAAAGAGTTCAACACAATTTCAGGGATAACCAAATCTAAAATCGCAAATCTGCAATCTAAAATTCTAAACCGCTCCCCAGTTCTCCCCACTTCTGATTCTGTAAAGCGTCATTTCACTTACGCTGTATTTTTTTGCCAGCTGTTTGTAAGTAATGGTTCTGTTAGGATCCAGTATAATTTTTTTAATGGTCTTTACCTGCACTGGTGAAAGCTTTAATCCTTTTTGTGTACTGCTTCTTTCTTTTTGCAGTTTTTTATAAGCGATCTTTTGCGGGCTTTTTTGCTGGTGGGCCGACATCTGTTCAAGTGTTGCCCATTTAAGATTAGCAGCACGGTTGTCTTTTTTATTGTGATTCAGATGGATCACATATTTGCTTTTTGCCGATGGCCTGCTGCAGAAAATTTTTGCTACTTCACGGTGCAGGTAAATTGTTCCTTTGTTATCTGCACGATGCAGATTTAACGTACGGTAGCCGGTTGTAATGGAGCCGCTCAGCAATTTGCCATCTTCTGCAACATCAGTTGTGTAGCTGGCGCATCGTCCAAGATTTGAAACTGCATATTTGCGTCGAAGTTGTTTCCATCCTGCAAACTGCAGTTGCTTCCATTTTTCTCCGGGAAGTTTTTTGATCATACAAAAAGATTGGAGATATTAAATATACAAAAGCAAACCCTGTACCTGCAAGTGAAATCCTATATTAATTTTTTAACAGTGCCAGGAATTCTTCTTCTGTTATGATTTTTACTGTACTTATTTTTTTTGCTTTCTCCAGCTTGCTGCCCGCATCTTCACCCACAACAAGATAATTCAGTTTTGCACTCACGCCACTTAAAATACTTCCACCATGTTCTTCAGCCATCTGTTCTGCTGCACTTCTTTTCAAGGTAGGTAATGTTCCTGTAAATAAAAAAGTAACGCCTGTAAGGTTGCCTTCGTGTTTACTTTCTTTCTGCTCGTTCTTCAGTTGCAGACCAAGTGTTTCAAGTTCATGCAGCAGTGCAATGTTATCGCTGTTGCTGAAAAAATCATGAATACTTCCTGCAACTCTGGGGCCAATATCTTCCAGTTGTTGTAATTCTTCTGTTGATTTAGTTGTAAGGTCAAGTAAATGTTTAATGGAGTTGGCTAACGTTTTTGCTGTTGCTTCGCCCACAAAACGAATACCTAATGCATAAATAAGACGGAACAGCGGTTGCTTCTTTGAGTTTTCAATGGCGGTTTGCAGGTTGTCAACACTCTTTGCTCCATAACCTTCCAGTTTTTTTAGTTCATCAAACGGTAAGCGATATAAACCCGGAATGTTTTTCAAAAAACCCAGCTCAAAAAACTTCCGCACATTGGCATCACCCATTCCACGGATGTCCATTGCATCTTTACTGTTGAAATGTATGATGCGCTCTACTACCTGCGCTTCGCAGTTGTAATTGTTGCAGCGCCACACAGCTTCTTCAGCCGGTTTTACCAACGGGCTGTTACATACAGGGCAGCTTGTTGGAAAAATAATTTTTGTTTCGGCTCCTGTACGCAGTTCAGCCATTGATTTTACAATGTACGGAATTACATCACCTGCACGTTCAACCAATACGGTATCGCCCAGCATCAGGTCTTTTTCTGCAATAAAGTCCTGGTTGTGTAATGAGATGCTCGTTACCGTTACTCCGCCAATAGCAACGGGATCAATTTTTGCAACCGGCGTAACCGCACCTGTGCGGCCCACCTGGTATTCAACAGCACGGAGCTTGCTGGTTCCCTGCCTTGCTTTGAATTTATAAGCAATGGCCCAGCGTGGGTGATGGCTCGTCATGCCCATTTTGTCCTGCAGTTGCAGATCATTTACTTTGATCACCATGCCATCAATTTCATAAGGCAGGTCATCACGCTTTTGTTCAAACTCGTTACAGTAAGCAATAACTTCTGCAATGCCTTTGCAGATTTTTTTTTCTTTTTCAGGACTGCGGAAACCAAGCTCCCACATCATTTTCAATGCACCACTGTGGGTATGCAAAACATCATAGGTCGATTGTTTTGCATCAACCATTGCCACATAACCAACATGGTATAAGAATGCTTCAAGGTTGCGACGGGCTACTTCTTTCGCATCTTTTATTCGTAAGCTGCCGCTTGCTGCATTGCGGGGGTTGGCAAGAGGGGGCAGGTTTTCTTCCGCCAGCTGATCGTTATACGCTTTGAAATTTTTTTTGCTCATCAGTATTTCACCACGTATCTCTATCTGCTTAATGCCGGACTGTGAAAAATTTGCTGAAAGCGGAATGGAACGTATCTGCCTTACATTGGTGGTAATTTCTTCTCCTTCTGTTCCATCGCCACGTGTGGCGCCACGTACAAGTTTATCATCTTCATAGATCAGTGAAATACTGGCACCATCAAATTTTGGTTCTACACAATATTCAATTTCAGACAAACCACTTGCTTCTTTTGCTTTGCGGTCCCAGTCGGTCAGGTCGTCTGCATCATACGAATTCTCAAGGCTGAGCATTGGTACAAGATGCTGCACTTTTTTAAAATCATTGCCCAATCCTTTTGCCACACGTTGTGTAGGCGAATCGGCGGTAACAAGCGAAGGATTGGCTGCTTCAATTTTTTGCAGTGCTTTATACAACTGGTCATATTCATAATCGCTGATGAGCGGATCGCTCTGGATATAATAACGGTATTCATGAAAACGCAAAGCGGCTCTTAATTCATCAACCTGCTTTTCTGTAATAGATGAATTGTTTAACTGGCTGAGTAAAGCAGCGCTGCTTTGCTGAAGTTGTTTTGTTTTTTCGGCTGAATACATAGTGTAAAAATCTGGCAGTAAAAATACAAGCTGTACAAACAAAACAAATTAAATTCGTCGTCAATTCCTTTTTTATGATGCGATTATTTTTATTGCTTGCTATTGTACTCCTTTTTTCTTTTTGTAACAGCAAAACAAACGTTGACAGCCTGTACATCAATGGAACGGTTTATACTGTTGACAGTGCTTTTTCAAAAACGGAAGCTGTGGCAGTGACAGATGGAAAAATTGTTGCAACAGGTACTGCTGCTGAACTGCAGAAACAATACAACGCAAAAGAAATCATTGACCTGCAGGGGAAATTCATGTATCCCGGTTTTATTGATGCGCATGCACATTTTTATCGTTATGGTCTTGGTTTGCAAACGGCCAACCTCACGGGCACAAACAGCTGGGATGAAATTCTGCAAAAGCTGAAGACATTTCAGCAACAGAAATCACCTGCAAAAGGCGAGTGGATCATTGGACGTGGTTGGGATCAGAACGATTGGGAAGTAAAAGAATTCCCGACAAATGAAAAATTAAACGAACTGTTTCCAGAGAATCCGGTTGTGCTCACAAGAATTGATGGCCATGCCGCAGTGGCAAATGATGTGGCTTTGCAGCAGGCAGGTATTACTGCTCAAACAAAACTTACCGGTGGCGATGTATTTGTTGCCAATGGCAAACCCACGGGTGTGTTGATCGATAATGCCATTGACCTTGTTTCATCAAAAATTCCGGCAGCAACAGAAGCGCAGGTAAAAGAAGCGTTGCTGGAAGCTCAGAAAAACTGTTTTGCAGCCGGGCTTACAACCATTGTTGATTGCGGACTTGATTATACAGAAGTGGAGCATATTGAAAAAGCACAGGCAAGTGGTGATCTGAAAATGCGTTTGTATGTAATGCTGAGTGATGCAAAGAAAAACTACGAAGCAATTTTTAAAAGAGGACAAATCAAAACCGATCGCTTGAACGTACGCAGCTTTAAAGTGTATGGCGACGGGGCGCTGGGTTCAAGAGGCGCATGTTTGTTAGAGCCGTATACCGACAAAGCACATCATTATGGATTCCTGTTGAGTAACCCTGCGCATTTTGATTCTGTTGCTTCTGTTTTGTATGCCAAAG
>JAACZX010000175.1 GCA_009996555.1 Chitinophagaceae bacterium
CATTTATCTGAAAACCTCGTTTGGTTAAAGTAACCAAGCCAGAGCTGCTCTTCTTCTGTAACTACTTTTGATTGTGCAAATGATACAACAGGAAACAATGCAAGCAAGCAAACAAATTGCCATTTACATTGGAAAAAGTTGATGTATTTACGATCTGCTTTCATGTTATTACTATTGAATGATTGGTGCTGGTAATATCTTGCCGCCAAAAAGCAAATAAGCAATCAGTAAAGTCCACAGGATATTAAACAACTGTGCGCCAATAAATGCTGCTGCCGGACGGCCGCCCTGTGTCTTGAGCATATCGGAAAACCTTGCTTCAATACCAATTGAAACAAATGCTAAAGCAAACCAAACAGAACGTATACTGTTGAGCACAGGACTTACCTGTTTTGATAAAGCAGGTTGCAATACAAATGAAAAAACAAGTGATACTGCAATAAAGCCAAGCACAAATTTTGGAAACCGCTGCCAGATGCTGTTAAATCCGGGCTTTTCACCTTCAGATCTGCCTTTGTTATTTTTAACTACCCACCATGATGCGATCAGGAATGCAGCAACACCAATCAATACATTCTGCGAAAACTTAACAATTACACCCACCTTTGTTGCCTGCGCTCCTACTATTTCTGTAGCAGCAGCAACAGAAGCAGTAGTATCCAATGTTCCGCCCATCCATGCACCAGCCACCAATTCAGGAATACCAAATCTGCCGACGATCCATGGCTGCAGCAACATCATAGGAATGGCTACAACAAGCACAAGCGTTGTAACGTAAGAAAGCTTCTTCTTATCAGCCTGTATAGCCCCTGCTGCTACTATTGCCGCAGAAACTCCACAAATAGAAACTGCTGATGCAAGAATAACTGCAAATTCATCATCTACTTTCAGTTTTCTGCTGAGCCATACAGCAAAAAACCAAACAACCGCAACCACAAGTATTGCCTGTAATACTCCTGGCAAGCCTGCTTTTACAATATCAGTAAACAACACACTGCTTCCTAAAATAACAAGACCTGTTTTAATAAAAAACTCCGACTTAGCTGCCGACCTCACCCACACAGGCAGCGTAAACAAATTATTCAGCAATAATCCCGTCAGCAGCGCAAAGATCACATACTCTATTCCGTAACTATTAACAGCACTGTTGCCAGCTGCAATCAGTGAAACAATTGCAAACACATACAATAACAGGAAACCCGGAATGAATTGACTCAATTTTTCGCCTGAGAAAAAAACTGCTGTTGCCGTAAGTAAAAGCAACAACAATCCGCCCAGCAAAAACAATACAACATTATTAAATGAGAAAACATGCTGTTGCAGATCTGCAAAATTCGCCCACTTGTAAGCCGGAATTGAAAACTTAAACCCAGGCATTACCAATGCTATAGCTATAACAAGTAAAAGAAGAAAGGCTGCGATGAATACAGCCCAACTATCTTCTGAAAAATTACGACGAAGCTTAAAATTCATTCGGCAGTTTTTTTTGACGCTGCAGCCGGAATCGAACCGGCGTAAAAGGTTTTGCAGACCTTTACCTCACCACTCGGCCATGCAGCTTTGAAAAAAGCCTCCCGAAGAATCGGGACGCTTGCTTAGTTACGATTGCTTATTTAAGGGAAAACGATACTGCTTAGTGTATAGCATAACGAAGTGTAATACCATACGTTCTTGGATCGCCTAACACAGCTGCATAATGACCGGCATTACCAGCAGCAGGCAACAATTGTTCAAAATAATTTTTATCAAGAATATTACGGGCCCATACAAACAAAGACAATCCTTCGGACGCTTTAAAACCGAGTCTTGCATTGAGCAGTGTGTAACCATCTATATTCAGGTATTTTGATGGTGACGGGCTTGATGAAAATGCTGAACGGAAATAACTATCTGCTGCAAAAAAGTATTTACCCTCCTGACCAAGAAACTTTGCAGTTTTGCTAGAAAGCTCTCCGCCAAATGAACCGGCCCATTTAGAAATACCTGGCAACGCACCACCAGATACATCTTTAAACGCATTAACCGAACCTGTTTCTTCTAAAGGCACAGGCGCATTTTTGAACGATACATACTTGCCAACTGTGTAAGCAAGATTACCATATACACTGATGTGTTGGTTAAAACGAACATTACCATCAAACTCAGCACCATACACTCTCACACGTTCAGCATTTGCAAGATAGCCACGGTTTACACCTACCTCAGCAGTTTGCACCTGTGTTTGATAATCTTTGATCTCAGTATTGTGTATTACAAAATTGAAGATGGCATTTTCAAATGGATTTGTTTTAATACCAATTTCATAATGTGAAACATACTCCGGTTTGATGCGTGCAAGGTCAAGTAATATTTGTCCGTTTGCAGTTGGCAAACCACCAAGATTAATACCTACCGGTTTATAACTTACCGAGTATGTCGCAAACGTGTTGATTTGTTTACTTGGTTTATACGATACTGTGATCTGTCCTGAGAAATTACTTTCATTCACATTTGCACTAAACGCCTGGTCAGTATAAACAGCACGCTTCAATGCAATTAATTGCGGATCGTTTGTTTGCAAACCTCCATACGTTTTACGGTCAAAATCAACTTCTTTCTGATCGTAGTTATATCTTATGCCGGGCAACACGTGCAGTTTTTCAGTAACCGCCCAATCAAGCTGACCAAATACAGCTGCACCAAATGTTTGCAGGCGTGAATTTGTTTTTATGCCATATCCTTCAAACAAGCCAGGTGTTTTCCAAAGATCACTTGTTGAACTTTGTGAAAAACGCCATTGTGCTGCACCCGATTCTTCAATATGAAAAGGATCAGTTACAAGATCCTGTCCAATTAAAAACGCACCTACCACACCACTCAATTTGGAAGAGAAATCACCTGCATAACGCAACTCCTGTGTCCATTGCTCATGGCGTGAAGTTGCCTGTGATAACGATAACACAGAAAGACCTGTAAAATCACGATCATTAGAAGGATCCCAGTTCCAGTAACGCCATGCTGTAGTAGAAGTAAGTGTACCGCCGCCGATCTTCGCATCAACATTCACCGATGCTCCACCCATCTGGTTACCGGAACGCCAAGGTGTGTTATGATCAATGATACGATCAAACGGATTGCGGGTCGGCAATTGATAATTCAAGTCTTTGATAATTGAATCGAACTGACGGTAACCTGCACGTTGTGTGCGAACCACACCTGCAAACACCTGTGCATATCCATCCGGTTTCTGATCAGTAAAATCACCGATCAATGTGATCTTTATTTTCTGATTTAAATTATACAGCAACTGTCCACGAAGACCAAGATTGTTCAGATCGTTCACTGGCTTTTGTGTAGCAACATTGTAAAGTAATCCATTACGCTGTGTACCAGAAAACGAAAGACGACCAGCAAGTTTTTTTGTAATAGGCCCTGTTACAGAAGCTTTCGCCTGCACATAACCGTAGTTACCATAACTCACTTCAAAGTTTGCTCCTGTTCTGAAGCGTGGTGCTTTTGTGGTAATATTGAATGCACCTGCTGTAGTGTTTTTTCCAAACAGGGTTCCCTGCGGGCCACGCAAAACTTCTATCTGATCAATATCAACAAAATCAAGTGTTGTTGCTGCGGGGCGGGCATAGTACACACCATCTACATAAAAGCCAACACCCGGATCAATACCATCATTGGTTAAACCAAATGTAGAACCAAGACCACGGATATTCAATGTTGTATTACGAGGGTTAGAAGAATATAATTGTACAGTTGGCACCAGTTCTTTTAAACGGTTTACGTTAAACGCACCGGCATCTGCCACCTGACCGCCGCCTACCACTGAAATAGGAATAGGTACATCCTGTGCTGTTTCAATACGACGGCGTGATGTAATCACCACTTCAGATAACTGGTTGTTATCAATGAGCACAATCGTGATTGCTTCTTCCTTTAATTCTGTTACCTGCAGTTCGCTTGGATAATAACCAACAGAACTGATCTGAAGAATAAACGGCAATTCCTTTGGTGCAGGAATACTGAACTGTCCTTTTCCATCAGCAAGTGTGCTGATGGTGGTTCCCTTTACTTTTACTGAAGCAGATTCAACAGGTGTTCCTTTCCCGTCTTTAATAATCCCTTTTAAAACAGATTGGCTGTAGCCCACCTGTGTGAGTACACTTAACAGGAAAAGAAAATAAAAACTTTTTCGCATTATAGTTTGGTTTAAAAAATAATAATTCTGCCGCACCTCTTCAGGCGCAGCAATTGTTACCGGTTATATGGAAATGCAATGACTAACACATGCATCCACAACATCGTGTAGCTGAAGTGAACTGCATAATAAAATGTGCGTGTAAAAAGAGAAGATGTTTCATTTACCCTACAAAAATAGTAGGCTGATATTAATCTACCAAAATAATAGACTTTTGTTTCAAAAAAAACTTTAGAAGACTTTTACGAGAATGCGCAAACTCCAGATAATAACAAGAATACCCAATAGAATAAATGCAGTTTTGCGGGGCATTTTGCCTGCAAGCTTTGCAGCAATGGGCGCAGCAATAAAACCGCCAAGCATCAACGCAAAGATCACCTGCCAGTGACTTACACCTAATAAAGTGAAGAACGTAAATGCGCTGCCAAGAGTTACAAAAAATTCAGTTAAGCTAACCGAACCTATTACATACTTCGGGCTGCGGCCTTTATTAATTAGCGTAGTTGTTACCAACGGGCCCCAACCACCACCACCAAAAGAATCAAGAAAACCACCTGCACCTGCCAAAGCACTATAGTGCTTAAACTTCTTTTGCTGTTGCTGCTCCCGAAATGCATTGATCAGAAACTTAATACCAAGAAAAAGAGTGTAACAAGCAAGTAATGCACGCAACCAGATAGCATCGGTATTTCCCAACCATGTTAACAGGATGGCACCAAGAATAGCCCCTATTACGCCGGGTATAACCAACGCCTTGAATAGTTTCTTGTTTACGTTTCCGAATTTGTAATGACTGTAGCCTGATGCAGCACTTGAAAAAACCTCAGCAGTATGCACACTACCACTAATAGCAGCGGGGCTAACACCTACCGATAACAAAACTGTGGCACTGGTTACACCATAACCCATACCCAATGCGCCATCAACAAGCTGTGCAAGAAAACCTGCAAGCAGCAGCCAATGGAAATTTTTATCAAGTGTTTGATACCAGGCAAAAGTATCAGTGGCAATTTGCTGAAATGGAATATAAGAAAAAATAAAATGGCCGACCAGCATTAAAGCAAATGCCACTAATGAATATGTTGCAATTTTTTTCCACTTCTTTTCTGTTCCGATGCGATCGTTCTCAACAAGTACTTTGGTGATTGAGTTAAGTTTTTTCACCTTGTACTCAAAATTTCCATTGAGTTTATTACGCACTTTGTGCAGGTTCTCGATCACTTCATCCAGCTCTCCTGGCAATGCTTCATACAGCACTTCCTTAATCCGCTTTGCCGCAGTAGGTGATTTTCCATTTGTTGAAATAGCGATCTTCAGGTTTCCTTTTTGCACAACACTGCCCAGGTAAAAATCACAGAGGTCAGGTGTATCTGCTACATTAATGAGGATGCCTC